>CAYUIN010000329.1:0-3874 GCA_964444695.1 uncultured Desulfocurvus sp. | reverse complement strand
GGCCAAGTTCAGCAAGGGCTTCGAGCCGCTGCCCGGCGGCTTCACCACCGTGCCCTCGGGGGACCTGGAGGCCATGCGCGCCGCCGTCGGCCCGCAGACCGCCGCCGTGCTGCTGGAGATCATCCAGGGCGAGGGCGGCGTGCTGCCCCTGGCCGAGGACTACGTGCAGGCCGTGGCCGCGCTGTGCGCGGAGCGGGGCGTGTTGTTCATGGTGGACGAGGTCCAGACCGGGATGTGCCGCACGGGGCAGTTCTGGGCGCACCAGCACTACGGCCTGGCGCCGGACGTGTTCACGGCGGCCAAGCCCCTGGCCAACGGCCTGCCCATGGGCGCCATGTTCGCCACGGACGAGGCCGCGCGCGGCTTCGAGCCCGGCTCCCACGCCACGACCTTCGGCGCGGGCGCGCTGGTCAGCGCCGTGGCCTCCAAGGTCGTGGACATCATGGTCGAGGAGGACCTGGCCGGGCGCGCGGCGGCCCTGGGCGAATACGCCAAGGACCTGTTCCGGGCCATGGCCGAGCGCAACCCCGGGACCATCGCCGATGTGCGCGGCATGGGCCTGATGCTGGCCGTGGAGCTGACGCGGCCCGGGGCCGAGACCTGGAAGGCGCTGCTGGAGGCCGGGTTCATCTGCAACCTGTGCCACGACACCACCCTGCGCCTGGTGCCGCCGCTGGTCATCGAGAAGGAAGACCTGGAGGCCTTCGCCGCCGCGCTGGAGACCATCATCCAGGCCTGGTAGGCGGCGCGGGCCGCGCGTCTTGGCGGGCCGGAACCCCCGGCCCGCCTTGACCGTGCGGGGGAAAGGTCTTATGGGAGGTAGAGAATCCCAGGACCGGCACCCACGCAGGACGCAGCCATGGTCGCAGTGAGCACCGACAGTTCGGCGCTGGAGCCCGTGGGCGAAGTGACGCCCTCGGCGCCCGTCGCCACCGCCCCGGAGCAGGCCGCCCGCCCGGAATACATCCCCGAGCCCGCCCGCACCGTTCCCTATCCGGAACAGGCCACGGGCAGCGTGGTGGACGTCCTCGTCTGATTCCGTTCAATCATCCCAACAAGCTGGATATCATGAAAAAATTGTTGCAGATCACGGCGCGTGCGCCGCGCTCGGCCGTGGACGCCGCCACCGTGTACCTCAGCCTGCACGCCGCCTCCGGCTGGCAGGAAGAGGAGCACGAGGACGGCGCAAGGACGTTCACCGTGCACCTGGAGGACGGCCCCGCCGCCCGCGAGGTCGCCGCAGGGCTGGGCGCCTGCGCCCCCGGCATCGATGTCGCGTCCGAGGCCGTCGAGCCCCAGGACTGGGCCCTGGCCTGGCGCGAATTCTTCACCCCCGTCGAGGCGGGGGAGACGTTCACCGTGCTGCCGCCCTGGCTGGCGGACCAGGCGGGCCCCGGGCGCATCCCCATCGTCATCGAGCCCAAGCAGGCCTTCGGCACCGGGCACCACGGCACCACGGCCATGTTCCTGGCGGCCCTGGCCGGGCTGGTGGAGCGCGGGCTGACGGACAGCGCCGCCGAGTTCCTGGACCTGGGCACCGGCTCGGGCATCCTGGGCCTGGGCTGCTGCCTGCTGGGCATGCACGGCCTCGGCCTGGACATCGACCCGCTGGCCATCGAGAACGCCGAGGAGAACAAGGCCCTGAACGGCGTGGGCGAGGCCTTCTCCCTGGCCGTGGGCAGCCTGGAGCTGCTGGAGCCGGGGCGGACCTTCCCGCTGGTGCTGGCCAACATCCTGGCCGGGCCGCTGAAGACCATGGCCGAGGACCTGGCGGCCCGGGTGGCGCCCGGCGGCTGCCTGGTGCTCTCGGGCATCCTCGGCGAGCAGGCCGACTCCGTGGCCGCCGCCTATCAGGCCCAGGGCCTGCCCGCCCCGCGCCGCGAACAGGCCGGGGAGTGGACGGCCCTGGTCTGGGAGCGCGTGGCCCGCTAGCCCCCGGCCCGCGCACGCAGCAAAAAGCCGCCCCGCTCCGGTTCGTCCGGAGCGGGGCGGCGTGCTTTTGCGGGGCGCGCGGCGCGGCTCAGTTCAGGCGGTAGGCCCGGCACAGCGGCGCGTGATCCACCACCAGCGTGAACTGCGGCTCGAAATCCCTGGGGTTGCCCAGGAGCATCTGGACCATCATCGAATTGTAGACCCGGCTGTCCATGGCGTACAGCTCGCCGCTGGCCATGTTGGCCACGGCGAAGGGCGCGCCGAAGTGCATCCAGGTGGCCTGGCGCACGCGGCGCTCCTTGTCCACCAGGATCATGCCCGACAGGGGCGCGTTCTGGCCGGTGCGGGCGCGCAGCACGCCGCGCTGGAAGTCGATGGCCCCGCCGGGCACGGGGGAGGACTTGCCGCCCAGGCCCACGCCGCTGGACAGGCTCCAGTGCCCGAAATTGCTGATCACGCCCAGGTGGGGCATGTTCTCCCAGGCCAGCACGAGGTACTGCTCGGGCGCGCCGGGCTGCACCTCGGGCCGCGCCAGGGCCAGGGACTGCACGAAGTCCTCGGCCTGGGCGGGCTCCATGCCCGCCAGGCGGCGCACCGGATCCACGGGGAAATATTCCAGCTTGGCTTCGGGATAGGGCCGCACGCCAAGCTCCTTCTGCTCGCGGATCTGCGCGGCCGCGTCGGCGGCGGAGACGGCCATGATGTTCGCGGCCTGGGTGGCCGAGGTGCTGGCGTGGGCCAGGGCCAGGGGGAAGACCCAGTCGCCCGAGTGGCGGCCGCCGTCGCCGAAGGTGTCGCGCCCGGCGTAGTACTGGGCGGCGTAGCCGTAGTCCCACCACTGCCAGAGCACGGCGTCGGGCGCGGCCACCTGGGCCACTTCCTTCAGGGTCTTGGCGAAGGTCGGGGACAGGACGTGCTGCGAGGGCAGCCCGCGCGCGGGCAGCCCCAGGACCACGGCCAGCAGCGCCGTCAGCGCCAGCTGCGCCGCCGGGGCCAGGCCGCGCCGCTCCCTGCCCAGGGCCGCGAAATCCGCCACCAGCAGCGCCAGGCCCAGGCCCAGGGCGCCGCCGCCGTACATGGCGAAACGCGTGCCCAGCCAGGGGCTGGCCAGGGCCAGGCCCAAAAGCGGCACGAAGGCCACCACCAGCGGCCTGCGCACCACGGCCCAGACGAACCCCGCCAGCGCGGGCCAGAACAGCCAGCCCTTGCCCGCCATCAGCCACAGGGCGTCCGTGAACGGCACGCGCGAGGCCTCGCGCACGGAGGAGATGACCGACGGCAGGCTGAGCGCCGCCGGGCCGCCCCCGGCGTTCAGCTCGGCGCCGGAGAGGTCCAGGTAGATCAGCAGCAGCTTGAAATAGCTTTGGATGCTGGGCAGGTAGATGCTCCCGCCCACCAGCACCAGGGCCACCACCGCGCCCACGGTGCCCACGTGGTGGGCGCGCAGGGCCTCGGGGCTGCGCCAGGCCACGGCGGCCAGGGCCAGGGTCGGGGCCAGGGCCCACAGGCCGTAGTGCATGATGCCCAGCATCGCCGTCAGCCCGAAGAGCATCCCCGTGCGGTTGCCGGGGCGGGCCAGCAGCAGGCCGACGGCCCCGGACAGGCCGACCACGGCCATGGCCAGCGGGCGGCCCGAGGAATAGAAACGCAGCGAGAAGCACAGGAACAGCCCCAGGGCCGCCGCGCCCAGCAGGGCCTGGTACATGGGGAATTCGCGCGGCCCGTCGGCCCCGTCCCCGCGCTCCGGCAGCCAGCCCGGGCGGCACATGGGCACCAGCCACAGGACCATGCCCGCCGCCGCGCCGTAGGCCAGGAACAGGGTCAGCATGTCCGTGTCCAGGAAGCCGATGCGCGAGCGGATGAAGAAGGCGTAGCAGGACGAGGCCAACAGCCCGGCCGCCGCCCCGGCCCAGACCCGGCCCAGGCGCGCGCAGGCCGCCGC
>CAYUIN010000328.1:0-3881 GCA_964444695.1 uncultured Desulfocurvus sp. | reverse complement strand
GGCTGGTGTTCACCTCCGTGAACGGCGTGAAATGGTTCTGGAAGGTCCTGGACGAGCTGGGCCTGGACACCCGCGCCCTGGGCGGACGCAAGGTGGCGGCCATCGGTCCGGCCACGGCGGACATCCTGATCGAGAAGGGCGTGCGCCCGGACTTCGTGCCCGAGAAGTACGTGGCCGAAGGCGTGGTCGCCGGACTCAAGGAACTAGGCGTGGGCCAGGGTACGCGGGTGCTCATCCCGCGCGCCAAGGTGGCCCGCGAGGTGCTGCCCGAGGAGCTGGCCGCGGCGGGCGCCGAGGTGCGCGTGCTGCCCGTGTATCAGACCGGGCTCAACGAGGACGGCCCGGCGGAGCTGACGGCGCGCCTTCAGGCCGGGGACATCGACTACGTGACCTTCACCAGTTCCTCCACGGTGGAGAATTTCTTCGAGCTGCTTGCGCCCGAGACGCTGCGCACGTATGTCCCGAAGGTGAAGATCGCCTGCATCGGCCCGGTGACGGCCAAGACGCTGGCGCGGTTCGGGTTCGAGCCGGACATCCAGCCCGAGGACTACACGGTCCCGGCGCTGGCGGCGGCGCTGGCGGGCGGCAAGTAGGCCCGGCGGGCCAAAGGCGAGGAGAGCGCAAGTGGCATTGAAGCTGGCGGTTCTGGTTTCCGGGGGCGGCTCCAACCTGCAGTCCATGATCGACAAGATCGAACAGGGCGTGCTGGACGCCGAGATCGTGCTCGTGCTGTCCAACAAGCCCGGGGCCTACGGCCTGGAGCGGGCCGCGAAGCACGGCCTGCCCCACGTCTGCATCGACCACACGCAGTACGACAGCCGCGAGGCCTTCGACACGGCCATGGTGGAGCGCATCCGCGCCGCCGGGGCCGAGCTGGTGGTCCTGGCGGGCTTCATGCGCATGCTGACGCCGGTCTTTTTGGGCGCCTTCGCGCCGCACATCGTGAACATCCACCCGGCGCTTCTGCCCAGTTTCGCGGGCTGCCACGGCCAGCGCGACGCCGCCGACTACGGCGTGAAGCTGGCGGGCTGCACCGTGCATTTCGTGGACGAGATCATGGACCACGGCCAGGTGATCATCCAGGCGGCGGTGCCCGTGGTCCCCGGCGAGGACGGCGACGCGCTGGGCGCGCGCATCCTGGCCTACGAACACCGCGTGTACCCGCAGGCCATCCAGTGGCTGGCCGAAGGACGGGTGCGCATCGACGGACGGCACGTGTTCGTGGACGACGCGGGCAGGCCCAAGGCGCGGCTGGATACGCCGGGCCTGGTGAACCCGCCGCTGGAAGAGGGCTTCTAGGCCCGCGCCGCCCGCCAACCGCAACGCGGAGGCAGCAGCCATGAGCGACCAGTTCCGGTTCAGCCTCACGGACCAGGAGAAGCAGGCCCTGAAGGACCTGGTGCGCCTGGCCATCGCCCAGCGCCTTTTTCCCCAGGAACACATCGAGCTGCCCCCGGCGCCCAATGAGACCATGCAGCGCCGCTTCGGGGCCTTCGTGACGCTCAAGACCGGCGGGCAGCTGCGCGGCTGCATCGGCCACGTGGTGGGCGACAAGCCGCTGTGGGAGACCGTGGCGGAAATGGCCCAGGCGGCGGCCTTCGGCGACCCGCGCTTCCGGCCGCTTCGCCCGGACGAATACGAGGCCCTGGACCTGGAAATCTCCATCCTCTCCCCGCTGACCCCGTGCCCGGACCCGGGCCTGGTGGAGGTGGGCCGCCACGGCCTGCTGATCCACCACGCCGGTCGCTCGGGACTGCTGCTGCCCCAGGTGCCCGTGGAGTGGGGCTGGGACCGCGAGACCTTCCTGGCCCAGACCTGCCACAAGGCGGGCCTGCCCCCGGCCTCCTGGCGCGATCCGGCCGCCTCCCTGTTCTGGTTCGAGGCGGAAGTCTTCTAGCCCCCGCGACCCGTTCCGCTCCCCGTATCGCCCCCCCCTCGCACCGCTCTCCCCAGCGCTGTCCCCAGCCCCCCGCCTTCAGGCGCCGAATGCGCCCGACGCGCCGCACCGGCGCGCCGGATACGCCCCCTGGACCCCCGCAACACCTTGTCCCGACGGCATTTCCCAGTCGAACACTCTGCTTTGGGCGTCCGTTGTCATGAGACTGCTTTCATTGATGAACTTTGCGAGGCGCGGAGTGGAAAACCATCTCCCCAGCGCAACGGGGGTGGGGAAAACAGGGAGAAAACGGGTTCTTTTGCACATGTTGAAAAGAAACTTGAAATTTTTCTTTTTCCACATGGCGACTACTGCCCGGCGCCCAAAGAGTGAAACGCGGCACGGGTCCGCGCCGAAATTCTGTATTTGAACAGGGGCGGCCCGCCAGTCCCGCCGCGAAAACACTGTCAAAAAACGGGGTGCCCGGAAAACGCGCCGCGCGGGCGCGGCGAAGACCCGCGCAATGGAGTGCGAAACGCGGGAGCGGGCTGCGCCCGCAGTGCCCTGTGAAAAAGCGGGAAGCCCCGTGCTGCGGGATTTGACAACAAAAAGACTCCCGAGCATAGGCTTTGCTCAGGAGTGCTGTTTGCGTTGCAACGGGTCCCCAAGCCCGACATTCTGTCAACGGTTCCGTACCACGAGAGGAGGGAACTCCATGTTTACCAAGGCTCAGTTCATAGAGACCCTGAAGGACGAACTGCCCGAGGTCTTCGGGACCAAGGCCGCCGCCGAAAAAGCTTTCGACACTTTTTGCGAGATCATCGCCAAGAAGCTGAACAACGGCGAGCGCCTTCGTCTGCCCGGCGTCGGGTCCTTCACCGTCTCCAAGCGCGCCGCCCGCAAGGGCCGCAACCCGCAGACCGGCGCGGCCATCAAGATCCCCGCCCGCAAGGTCGTCAAGTTCTCCGTCGCCAAAGGGCTCAAAGACAGCCTCTAGGTCCGAGGGAGAGACTCCCCAATCGAAGGCTGCCGAATCCCCCGTCGGCAGCCTTCATTGCGTGGAAGAACCGCCGTCCACGCCGCCATCCCCGCCGCCGGGTGCACCATCCCCTGGCGCCAACCCCGCCCGAGACGCCACCCAGCGCACCTGGCGGCAGACGCCCATCAACATGTTGAACTCCCCGCGACGCAACGGCACACGCTGCACGAACCGGCGCACGGGCAACATCCAATAGTCCGTGTTCTGGTCCTTCAAGACCCCGATGGACAGCAACGCGTCTCGCATCGCCCGGAACAACAACTCCTGTTCCTCGTGCGTCGCCAGATTGTGCGCCGCAGGCTCCCGCGGCAACCCGCGCGGCCGGTCCTGAGAGCGCACGAAACACTCGTACAGGACCACCAGCACCGCCTGCGACAAATTCAGCGAACTCGCCTCCGGATCCGTCGGGATCGTCACCAGCTGCGAACAGACCTCCGTCTCCGCATTGGTCAGCCCCCGGTCCTCCGGACCGAACACCAACGCCACCCGCGCCCCGCCACGCACCTGCTCCGTCACCGCGTCCGCCGCCGCACCCGGCGAAAGTATCCCACGACGCCACCCCCCGGTCCGCGCCGTCGTCCCATACACATGCGCACACCCCGCCAGGGCCTCCCCCAACGTGTCCACAATGCGCATCCGCCTGAGCAGCTCCGCCCCCTTCACCGTGGCCATGGGCAACGCCCGCTCCATGTCCCAACCGCGCGGCGAAACCAACACCAGGTCGCGACACCCCATGTTCACGCAGGCCCGGGCCACCGACCCGACATTCTCCGCAAACTTCGTGTCAAACAACACCACCCGCACATTCTCCAACATCGCCATACCTCATGTTTCGCCCTGCGCCGGGACTGAAATGCCTCCGGCGGTTGGGCTTCGCCCAAACCCACCAGGACTCTGTCCTGGACCTGCTCAAGGGGATAATCCCCTTAAGAATCCCTGCTTGGGGCCGCCTGACGGGTTGCTCGA
>CAYUIN010000327.1:0-3900 GCA_964444695.1 uncultured Desulfocurvus sp. | reverse complement strand
TTCGGCTCAAAACGAAGTATCTGGCGGCAGAGCTCCGAGCCGATGGACCCGCCCGCGCCGGTGACCAGCACCGTGCGGCCCTTGAGCGTCCCGGAGATGTCCTCCAGGTTCAGGTGTGCGGGCTCGCGGCCCAGGAGGTCCTTGTAGTCCACGTCGCGCAGGTCCTTCACGGAGACCTTGCCCCGGGCCAGCTCGGACAGGCTGGGGATGCGGCGGTAGGTCAGCCCGGCGGCCTCGCAGTGGCCGATGACCTCGCGCATGGCCGGGCCGGAGACCTCGGGCATGGCGATCAGGGCCTCGCTGGCGCGGTATTCGTCGGCCTCCATCCAGCGGGCCAGGGCGCGCACCGGGCCGATGACCGGGACGCCGTGCAGGGCGCGGCCCTGCTTGTCCGGATCGTCGTCGAACACGGCGGCGATGGTCAGCCCCGAGTTGCCCGAGGCGCGCATCTCGCGCAGCAGGCGCTCGCCCGCGTCCCCGGCGCCGAGCAGCACGCAGCGGGTGCTGGGAGCGCTGGTGCGCCGGGGCCGGAAGACCGAGGGCAGGTCCACGAAGCCCATGCCGTAGACCAGCCGGATGCCGACCCGCAGCCCGGCCACGAAGACCGCCGTGAACACCCAGTCCAGCAGGAACACCGAGCGCGAGAATCCCGTGAAGTTGTGCGTCAGCACCAGGTAGCCGACGATGAGCAGGGTGGCCGTGGTCACGGCCTTCATGATGTTCTTGAGGTCCGTGAGGCTGGTGTAGCGCCACATGCCCCGGTACAGGCCGAAGCCGAAGAAGCAGAGCATCTTCACCAGGACCAGCGCGGGCAGGGCCGTGAGCATGTGGCCCAGGTGGGCCGAGGGCACGACCAGGTCGAAGCGCACCAGATAGGCCAGGGCGTGGGCCGCCAGGACCAGGGCGGCGTCCATCCCGAGCAGGGCGTAGAAGTTGAACGATTTCAGGCGGGGGGCCATCTCAGCGGCCCTCCACCGTGCGGCAGACGATCTCGCACACCCGGTCCAGGTCGGCGGCGGTCATCTTGGTGTCCGAGGGCAGGCACAGCCCGCGCGCGAAGATGTCCTCGTCCGCGCCGCGCCCGATGAATTCGACCCCGGCGTACACCGGCTGCATGTGCATCGGCTTCCAGATGGGGCGGGACTCGATGTTCTCCTCTTCCAGGGCCAGGCGCACGGCCTCGCGCAGGGCGTAGCCCGCCTCGGCCCCGGGGCCGAAGAGCACGCAGGTCAGCCAGCGGTTGGCCCGCCCGTCCGGCGCCTCGGGCATGAATTCGATCCGCTCCAGGTGCCCCAGGCGGCGCACGTAGCCGTCGAAGATGGCGCGCTTTTCCTCCACGCGGTCGGCCAGCACTTCCAGCTGGCCCCGGCCGATGCCCGCCAGGACGTTGCTCATGCGGTAGTTGTAGCCCAGCTCGCTGTGCTGGTAGTGGGGCGCGGCGTCGCGGGCCTGGGTGGACAGGAAGCGGGCCCTCTCCGCCAGCTCCTCGTCGCCGGTCAGCAGCATCCCGCCGCCGCCGCAGGTGATGATCTTGTTGCCGTTGAAGGACAGGGCGGCGGTGCGGGCGAAGGTCCCGGTGTGCCGCCCGGCGTGGTACGCGCCCAGGGATTCGGCGGCGTCCTCCACCAGGGTCACGCCGTATTCGGCGCAGATGGCGGTGGCGGTGGTCATGTCTCCGGGCTGGCCGTAGAGGTGCACGAACATCAGCGCCTTGGGCATGGCGCGGCCCGTGCGGCGGCGCTCGGCGAGGTGGGCTTCCAGGACCTCCAGGTCCATGTTCCAGGTGGCGGGGTCGGCGTCCACGAAGACTGGGGTCGCGCCCTGGAAGGCGATGGGCGTGGCCGAGGCGATGAAGGTCAGGTCCGAGCACAGGACCTCGTCCCCGGGGCCGACGCCTTCCAGGCGCAGGCAGAGGTGCAGGGCCGCCGTGCCCGAGGACACGGCAACGCAGCGCCCCTGGCCGATGAAGGATTCCATCTCCCCTTCGAAGGCCGGGATGTGCGGCCCCACGGGGGCGATATAGTTGTCGCTGAAGGCCTGTTCGACGTAGATGCGCTCCTTGCCGCCCATGTGCGGGGAGGAGAGGAAGATGCGTTCGGGCACGCGAAGCTACTCCGTATGGTTCGTTGCGGCCCCGGGGCGGGGCCGATGCAGGGGGTGTATCCGAAATCCGGGGCGCAGACAACGCCCGGATGCGTCCGCGCCGGCCCGGGGCGCGCGGGGTCAGCCCTGGCCGCGAAACGGCGTGCGCGTGGCCGAGCCCGCCTCGGTCACCCCCTTGCGGCCCAGCACGGCGGCCACGGTCAGCCAGAGGATGGCCAGGTCCAGCAGCGGGTTGGCGTTGTCCACGTACCACACGTCGTGGGCGAAGACCTCCGGCCAGGAGATGGCGTTGCGGCCCTTGACCTGGGCCCAGCCGGTGATGCCGGGCAGGACCTCGTGGCGCCGGGCCTGCTCCGGGGAGTACAGCGGCAGATATTCGGGCAGCAGCGGGCGCGGGCCCACGAGGCTCATCTCGCCGCGCAGCACGTTCAGCAGCTCGGGCAGTTCGTCCAGGCTGGTGGAGCGCAGCAGGCGCCCGAAGCGGGGCAGGCGCTCGGCGTCGGGCAGCAGCGTGCCGTCGGCGCCCCGGGCGTCGGTCATGGTCCGGAACTTGCGCAGGGTGAACTCCCGCCCGCCCAGGCCCGGGCGGCGCTGGGCGAAGAGCACCGGCGCGCCGAGCTTCACGCGGACCAGCACGGCCACGACGGCCAGCAGCGGCAGCCACAGCGGGGCCGAGCCCAGCACCAGCACAAGGTCGAAGAGGCGCTTCCACAGCGGGACGCGGGGCAGGGCGCCGGGGGCGGCGGCGGGCTCGGTCATGCGAACTCCTTGGCGAGGGTGCGGTACACGGCCAGGACCTGGTCGGCCAGGGCCGTGGCGTCGAAGCGGGCCACGGCGCGCTCGCGCCCGGCGGCGCCCATGGCCGCGCGCAGGGCCGGGTCCAGGGCCAGGCGGGTCATGGCCTCGGCCAGGGCCGGGGCGTCGGCCGGGGGCACGGCCAAACCGGTCAGGCCGGGGTCGACCACGTCGCGGCAGCCCGGGGCGGTGGTGGTGACCACGGGCAGGCCCGAGGCCATGGCCTCCTGGAGCCCCACGGGCAGGCCCTCGCGGTACGAGGGCAGCACGGCCACGTCGGACAGGGCCCAGACGCGGGCCATGTCGTCGCGCCAGCCCGTGGCGACGACGTTGCCGCCCGCCACGGCCGCGTCCAGGGCCTCCCGGGACAGGGCCGTGGGGTTGCCGGGGTCGGTGTCGCCCACCAGCAGGAAGCGCGCCTGGGGCGCGTGGCGGGCCGTCTCGCGCGCCGCCTCCAGGAACTCGAACACGCCCTTGTCGCGGATCAGCCGCGCGGCCAGGGTCAGCACCACGTGCTGCGGGCCCAGGCCCAGATCCGCCCGCGCGGCGGCCACGGCCTCCGGGGCGAAGGCGCCGGGGCGGATGGCCGCCGTGTCCACGCCCGTGCCGCGCACCAGGTGCGCCGGGGCCCGGCCCAGCAGGCCGTGGCGGCGGAAGTGCCCCAGGTCGTCGTCGTTCTGGAAGATCAGGGCGTCCGGCCGCCCGGCGGTGGCCCGGTACAGGAAGTGGAACACCGCCCGGCGGGCCGCCCCGCGCGCGCCCGCGCCCAGGAAGTTGGAGCCCAGCCCGGTCACGGAGTTGACCAGCGGCAGCGGGCGCGGCGTGCCCGGGCGGGAGAAGATGTTCGGCTGGTGCGTGAAGCTGTGCACCAGATGCGGGCGGGCGGCGGCGGCGATGCGCCGCAGGGAGCGCACGGCCGAAAGCGCCGCGCCGGGGCTCAGGCTGCCGCGCGCCACGTCCCAGGGGTGGACCGTGGCGCCCAGGGCGCAGACCGCGTCGAAG
>CAYUIN010000326.1:0-3901 GCA_964444695.1 uncultured Desulfocurvus sp. | reverse complement strand
AGGCGAAGGCAAGGCCGAGCAGGTAGGCTCCGAGCGGGCCGCCCCCGGGAATCGGCTCTTAGTTGCGCTGGTTGCCCATGAAGCGCAGCAGGAACAGGAACAGGTTGATGAAGTCCAGGTACAGGGTCAGCGCACCGAGGATGGTGCCGCGGCGCAGGGCGGCGGCGTCGCCGGCCGGGGCCGTCTCGCCCATGACCTTCAGCTTCTGGGTGTCCCAGGCGGTCAGGCCGGTGAAGATGATCACGCCCAGGCCGGAGATCATCAGCTCCAGCGCGCTGGACTGCATGAAGATGTTCACGACCATGGCGATGATGATTCCGATCAGGCCCATGGTCATGAAGCTGCCCATGCCGGTCAGGTCGCGCTTGGTGACCATGCCGTAGATGCTCATGCCGCCGAACATTCCGGCGCAGACCACGAAGGTCTGGAAGATCGAGGCGCCGGTGTAGACCAGCAGGATGCTGGACAGGGACAGGCCCATGACGCCCGAGTAGGCCAAAAACAGTCCGGTGGCCATTCCCGGGGACATCTTGCGGATGCCCGCGGACAGGGCGATGACGAAGCCCAGCGGCGCCAGCAGCACGATGAACATCGTGATCTGGTTGCCGAAGATGAACTGCAGAAGGGCCGGGCTCGAGGCCGTGAACAGGGCCACCCCTGCCGTCAGGGCCAGTCCGGCGGTCATCCAGCCGTACACGCCGCGCATGAAGGCGTTCAGGACTTCCGCTTTCGCTCCGGTCGTGCTCACGGTCTGATAACGTTGCATGATGCTTGCCTCCGATAAGGAAGTGGTTGTCATTTTCGTTGTGTATCTCATAAGCGCGATCGGGCCTCCTGGCAAGGGGGCCTGGGCGGCCATGGCCCGAAAGCGGGCGCCGGGGGCCGAAAAGCGCCGAACGCCCGCCCTGTGGTCCAGGGCGGGCGTCCGCTGCTTGGTATGCACCCGGGTGAGCCGTGTTCGGTGTGGCGGCAAGCCCTTGTTTACGGTTCCGCTGCGCTGTGAGCCGCGGCTTTCCTTGTTTGGTGTTGGCTTGGCCGCTGTCGGCCTGCTCGCACTCTCCAGGCGTACCTGGATCAATGCAGGCCCCGTGCCATTACCTGTCCTTGGGGTCCATCCTGTTGCGCACCGGCGCGGCCTCGGACCAGGACACGTCGCGCCAGGCCAGGGGCGTCTCGCGCGAAGGGGTAACGATCACTTCGTGTTGCGCCTGCCCGTCCTGCACGAGAACCGTCACGGGACCGTCCGCCTTTTTGGCGCGCGGGCAGAACGAGGCCGTGAAGGCCGCCGCGTCGGACACGGCCTGCGGGCTCCACTCGCCGGAAATCTGACGCCCCACGGCCAGCGGACCCGGAAAATCCCGCATGGTGAACACCAGGTCCCCGGGCGCCGTCAGCTCGTGCAGGCGGTCGTTGCTGCGCGCGTCGCGGCCCATGGCCAGCCAGTGCGTGCCGGACCAGTACTGGCGGCCTTCGTTGGCCAGGTGGAACAGGGCGGCGGCAGGTTTTTCCACGTGCTCGAAGATCATGGCGTAGCGCTTGGCCGAGGACTCCTCCGTCAGCAGGCAGCCGCCCGCCGGGGTGGGGATGTCCGTGATGCCGAACTCCTCGGCCAGGGCCAGCTGCGGGTTTCTCCCGCGCCCCCAGAAATCGTACAGCCGCTCGCGGTCCACCAGGCCGGAAAGCTCCATGGGCGTCGGGTCCAGGCGCTTGGCGCACAGCGGGCGCAGCAGGATGTCCTTGGTCTGGGACTCGTTGCGCACGCTGTTCATGGCGTCGCGCCGCTGGGACATGGGCCGCTGGCCCAGCACCTCGCCGGTGATGATGAACGAGGCCCCGTAGCGGTCCATCAGCTCCCTGGCCTTTTTCAGCATCAGGATCTTGCAGTCCACGCAGGGGTTGAAGTACTTGCCGAAGCCGTATTTGGGCCCGGCGAGCATCATGTCCACGTAGTCCTGGCCCACGTCCACGGGCGTGACGTCCACGCCGTAGGTCCGCCGCCAGTAGCCGATGCGCCGGGGGTGGCCGAAAAAGGGGCTCGTGAAGTGCAGGCATTTGACCGCGAGGCCCTGGGCCTCGACGACCTTGGCCGCCAACAGGGAATCCAGCCCGGCGCTGAACAGCGCCACGGCGTCGTAGGTCTTCTTGCTGTGTTCGGAAGTGGTGCTCATCTGGTTCGTCTCGTTTGCGGTGTGCGGGGCCTATAATCCGTCCGCGTCGGGCTGGCAAGGGCGGCCCGGGCGCGCCCGGGCGAGGCAAAAACCCTGCCCCGGGCACGAATGCCTGCAAATCCGGGCCTTAGGGCGCGTGTAAAGCGCTGTTGCCCGCCGCCCCGGCTTTTGCTATGCACAGGTCTCCCAAAGACCATAATTCCATAGTGCAGGAGTAACCAGCATGGCCAGACGCCCCACAGCCAGCCCCCAGGACATGCGCCGCGAGGCGCTCGATACCGCCCTTTCCACCATCGAGCGCAAGTACGGCCAGGGCTCCGTGATGAAGCTCTCCGACGACGCGCACGTCCAGATCCCCGTGATCCCCACGGGTTCCATCGGCCTGGACCTGGCCCTGGGCATCGGCGGCGTGCCGCGCGGGCGCGTCTGCGAGGTCTACGGCCCCGAGTCCTCGGGCAAGACCACCCTGGCCCTGCACATCATCGCCCAGTGCCAGAAGAACGGCGGCACCGCCGCCTTCATCGACGCCGAGCACGCCCTGGACGTGAACTACGCCAAGCGCCTGGGCGTGAAGACCGACGAGCTGCTCATCTCCCAGCCCGACTACGGCGAGCAGGCCCTGGACATCGCCAGCCTGCTGGTGCGCTCCGGCGCCGTGGACGTCATCGTCATCGACTCCGTGGCCGCGCTGATCCCCCAGGCCGAACTGGAAGGCGAGATGGGCGAGACCCAGGTCGGCGGCCACGCGCGCCTGATGTCCCACGCCCTGCGCAAGCTCACCGGCACCATCCACACCTCGCGCACCTGCGTCCTGTTCATCAACCAGATCCGCATGAAGATCGGCATGACCGGCTACGGCAACCCCGAGACCACCACCGGCGGCAACGCGCTCAAGTTCTACTCCTCCGTGCGCATGGACATCCGCCGCATCCAGACCCTCAAGGACAAGGAAGAGGCCTACGGCATCAAGGCCCGGGTCAAGGTGGTCAAGAACAAGGTCGCCCCGCCGTTCCGCGAGGCCATCTTCGACGTGCTCTACGGCACCGGCATCTCCCGCGAGGGCGAAATCCTCGACATGGGCGTGGACGCCGGAGTCGTGGACAAGTCCGGCGCCTGGTACTCCTTCGGCGACGAGCGCCTGGGCCAGGGCAAGGAGAACGTCCGGGCCATGCTCCAGCAGGACGAGACCCTGCGCAATGCCATCGAGGCCAAGCTCATGGAGCACTTGGGCCTGGGCGAATACGCCACCCCCGGCTTCGACGGCGAGGAAGAGCCCCAGGACTAGCCCAAGGACAAGCCCCAGGACGAGCGCCGGGGAGTCGGATGCGAACGACTTTCGCCGGGGGCGGGCCGCGAGCCGCGCCCCCGGCACGATTTTTCCGCCTGCCCCACGGGCCGGCAATCCACCTGAAGGAGACCTCAAACAGTGCTGACCGCCAACGAAATCCGCGAACGCTTCCTTAAATATTTCGAGAAGAACGGGCACACGCCCGTGGCGTCCTCCGCCCTGGTGCCCAAGGACGATCCGTCCCTGCTGTTCACCAACGCGGGCATGGTCCAGTTCAAGAAGATCTTCCTGGGCCAGGAAAAACGCGACTACGTGCGCGCCACCACCTCGCAGAAATGCCTGCGCGTGGGCGGCAAGCACAACGACCTGGAGAACGTGGGCCGCACCGCGCGCCACCACACCTTCTTCGAGATGCTCGGCAACTTCTCCTTCGGCGACTACTTCA
>CAYUIN010000325.1:0-3903 GCA_964444695.1 uncultured Desulfocurvus sp. | reverse complement strand
AGGATCATGGGCATTCATGAGGCCAAGTACGCTTTAACCGGATGAACCCTTTTTTCCCTCCGCGCGCCGCGTGGGCGCATCGCCTTGGATTCGGAATGATGTTCGTGAAAGTTTTTGGTTTTGCGTTGATCGTTCTGTTATTTTTCGTGAAGCTGAACGTTGTTCTTGACAAGGCGGCGGGTTTTGAATTTCATGTGTTCATTATGGCAAGAAGTGGTATGCTCGACGAAACCGACCGGCGGATTTTGGACGTGTTGCAGGAGAACGCGCGGATTTCCAATGCGGAGATCGCGCGGCGCGTGGGCAAGGCGCCCTCGGCGGTCCTGGAGCGCATCCGCAAGATGGAGGCCCGGGGAGTGATCCAGGGCTACGAGGTCCGGATCAATCCCAAGGCGTTGGGGCATGGGCTCACGGGGTTCACCTTCGTGCATGCCGAGGACGCGGTGGGTTCCGTGCGTTCCGGGCGGGAGTTGGCGGAGCTGCCGGAGGTGTTGGAAGTGCACCACACCGCCGGTCAGGACGCCTATCTGATCAAGGTCCGGGTGGACGACACGGAGGCGCTGGGCCAGCTGTTGCGCAAGATCGGGCGCATCGAGTCCGTGCGCGACACGCGCACGACCATCGTGCTGACCACGGTCAAGGAGACGCTGGCCCAGGACCTGGGCCTGTCGGAAGTCGGGCAGGACGAAGCATAACGAACACGGAGCGCAGTCATGGACAAGAAGCAGCTCGAAGAGCGCACCATATCCAGGGGCAAGGAATTCTTCCAGAGCATCAGCGGCGAGGCGCCGTCGATCTTCAACAAGGGCTGGTGGACCGGCAAGGTCATGGACTGGTCCATGAAGAACGAGGATTTCAAGGTCAAGCTGTTCCGGTTCGTGGACGTCTTGCCGTTCTTGACCACCACCGAGTCGCTGACGCGGCACATCGAGGAATATTTCGCCTCCGATTCCGGCGACCTGCCGCCGGTGATGAAGGCGGGCCTGACCACGGCCGGGCTGGCGGGCAAGCTGGGCGGCAAGATCATGGCCAAGGCCATCAGCTCGAACATCGAGAAGATGGGCCGCCAGTTCATCGTCGGCCAGAACGCCAAGGAGGCGGTGAAGAACATCCAGAAGCTGCGCAAGGACGGCTTCGCCTTCACCATCGACCTGCTCGGCGAGGCCACGGTGAGCGAGTCCGAGAGCGAGGACCGGATGCAGGAGCATCTGGACCTGCTCGCCTCCATCGCCGAGGCCAAGGACAAATTGCGGCCCCTGGACGGCGGCTCCGGCGACAAGGACTGGGGCAGCGAGCCGATCATCAACCTCTCGGTGAAGCCTTCGGCCTTCTATTCCCAGACCAAGGCCCGCGATTTCGAGGGCTCGGTGCAGGGCCTGTACAACCGCATGGCCCCGGTCTACCGCAAGGTCATCGAGATGGGCGCGGCCATGTGCATCGACATGGAGTCCCTGGACTACAAGGACATCACCGTCGAGCTGTTCAAGCGCCTGCGCTCGGCGGACGAGTTCCGCCACTACCCGCACCTGGGCATCGTCTTCCAGGCCTACCTGCGCAGCACCGAGGCGGACGTGACCGAGATGGTCACCTGGGCCAAGACCCAGAACCTGCCCATGACCCTGCGCCTGGTCAAGGGCGCCTACTGGGACTACGAGACCGTGCGCGCCAAGCAGATGGGCTGGGAGGTCCCGGTGTGGACCATCAAGGCCGAGTCCGACGCCAACTACGAGCGCTGCGCGCGCATCGTGCTGGAGCACAACGACGTCTGCCGCCTGGCCTGCGCCTCGCACAACGTGCGCACCCTCTCCGCCGTGATGGAGACGGCCCGGGCCCTGAACGTGCCCGAGGAGCGCTATGAATTCCAGGTGCTCTACGGCATGGCCGAGCCCGTGCGCCAGGGCCTGCGCAAGGTCGCCGGGCGCGTGCGCCTGTACTGCCCGTACGGCGAACTGATCCCGGGCATGGCCTACCTCGTGCGCCGCCTGCTGGAAAACACGGCCAACGAATCCTTCCTGCGTCAGAGCTTCGTGGACGAGGCGGACATGGCCCGGCTGCTGGAAGACCCCGCCGTCACCGCCGAGCGCGAGCGCGCCGCGCGCGAGATCCCCGCCGCGCCGGACGGCATCGGGCCCTTCGTCAACGAGGCCATGGTGGACTTCACCATCCCCGAGGCGCGCGAAGCCTTCCCCGCCGCCATCGCCCGCCTGCGCGAGAACAGGGGCCGCACCGTGCCGCTGTTCATCGGCGGCAAGGACGTGACCACCGACACCGTCATGGACTCCTACAACCCGGCGGACACCGAGGAGATCCTCGGCCGCGTCTGCCAGGCGGGCGTGGCGGAGATCGACGCCGCCATCGCCGCCGCCGCCGCCGCCAAGGACGCCTGGCGCGCCACCCCCGCCGCCGAGCGCGCCAAATACCTGTTCAAGGCCGCGGACCACATGCGCCGCAACATCTTCGACATGAGCGCGCTGCAGGTCCTAGAAGTCGGCAAACAGTGGGACCAGGCCTTCGCCGACCTGGGCGAGGCCATCGACTTCCTGGAATACTACGGCCGCGAGATCATCCGCCTGGGCGCCCCGCGCCGCATGGGCCGCGCCCCGGGCGAGGTCAACCTCTACCAGTACCGGCCCAAGGGCATCGCCGCCGTCATCGCCCCCTGGAACTTCCCGCTGGCCATCTCCACCGGCATGGTCGCCGGGGCCATCGCGGCGGGCAACCCCGTGCTCTACAAGCCCTCGGGCCTGTCCTCCATCGTCGGCCACGGCCTGGTGGACGCCTTCAAGGCCGCCGGGCTGCCGGACGGCGTGTTCAACTTCGTCCCCGGCAAAAGCTCCGTCATGGGCGACCACCTCGTGGGCCACAAGGACGTCTCCATGATCGCCTTCACCGGCTCCATGGAAGTCGGCCTGCACATCATGCAGCTGGCGGCCAAGCCCGCGCCCGGACAGATCCAGTGCAAGAAGGTCATCGCCGAGATGGGCGGCAAGAACGCCATCATCGTCGACGACGACGCCGAACTGGACGAGGCCGTGCAGCAGACCGTGTACGCCGCCTTCGCCTTCCAGGGCCAGAAATGCTCGGCCTGCTCGCGGGTCATCGTGCTGGACGCCGTGTACGACAAGTTCGTGCCGCGCCTCGTGGAGGCCTGCCGCTCCCTCAAGCTCGGCCCCGCCGAGGACGGCGCCAACGCCATGGGCCCCGTGGTGGACCGCGCCGCCCAGAAGTCCATCCTCCAGTACGTGGACATCGCCAAGAAGGAAGGCAACACGCTGCTCGAACGCCTGCCCGAGAACGTCGACACCTCAAGGGGCTGCTACGTGCCCCTGACCATCGTCGACGGCATCACCCCCGAACACCGCATCGCCCAGGAAGAGGTCTTCGGCCCCGTGCTGGCCGTGATGCGGGCGCGCGACTACGACCAGGCCCTGGAATACGCCAACGCCACCAAGTTCGCCCTCACCGGCTCCGTGTTCTCCCGCAGCCCGCGCCACCTGGAGCGCGCCCGCACCGAGTTCCACGTGGGCAACCTGTACCTCAACCGGGGCAACACCGGCGCCCTGGTCGAACGCCAACCCTTCGGCGGCTTCAACATGTCCGGCATCGGCTCCAAGGCGGGCGGCCCCGACTACCTGCTCCAATTCATGGACCCCTACGTCGTGACCGAAAACACCATGCGCCGAGGCTTCGCCCCCATCGAAGAAGACGACGACTGGGTCTAACACCCCCCCGCACCCCCCAAGCCCCCCGCCGCCAGGCGGGGGGCTTTTCATTTGGAGGAGCGCGGACGTCGGGCAGCGGGGAAAGAAAGGCAGAATGCCTCCGGCGGCTGGGGCGCTGCCCCAGACCCCGCTCAAGGGGATAATCCCCTTAAGAATCCCTGCATTGGGCCGCCTGACGGGT
>CAYUIN010000324.1:0-3937 GCA_964444695.1 uncultured Desulfocurvus sp. | reverse complement strand
CTGTACCTCGCGGCCTGCCTGGTGATCATGGTCATCTTCCTGTTCCTGCGCAGCCTGCGGGCGACCATCATCCCCTCGCTGGCGCTGCCGCTGTCCATCGTCGGCACCTTCGCCGTGATGTACCTGGCGGGCTTTTCCATGAACAACATCTCGCTCATGGCGCTGACCCTGTCCCTGGGTTTCGTGGTGGACGACGCCATCGTGATGCTGGAAAACATCGTGCGGCACATGGAGATGGGCAAAAAGCCCATGCAGGCCGTGCTGGAAGGCTCGCGCGAGATCAGCTTCACCATCCTGTCCATGACCGTGTCCCTGGCCGCCGTGTTCATCCCGGTGCTGTTCATGGGCGGCATCGTGGGCCGGCTGTTCAACGAATTCGCGGTGACCATCACCAGCGCCATCCTGATCTCCGGCTTCGTGTCCCTGTCGCTGACGCCCATGCTCTGCCGCCTGGTGCTGCGCCCCAGGAAGGAGCGCCGGGGCGTCCTGTACCAGGTCACGGAGCGCGGCTTCGAGGCCCTGCGCCACGGCTACCAGGCGACCCTGGACGTGACGCTGCGGCACCGCCGCCTGACCATGCTCACCTCCCTGGCGCTGCTGGGCGTCACGGTCTGGCTGTTCATGGCCGTGCCCAAGGGCTTTTTGCCCAGCGAGGACCAGGGCCGGGTGGACATCTCCACCGAGTCCGCCGAGGGCACGTCCTTCGAGGTCATGCGGGCCCTGCAACGGCAGGTGGACGCCATCGTCTCCGCCGACCCGGCCGTGGAGTCGACCATGTCCGTGGTCGGCGCGGGCGGGCCAAACCGCACGCCCAACACCGGGCGCGTGATGGCCAAGCTGAGGCCCATGGACGAGCGCACGGCCAGCGCCGACGACGTGGTCCGGCGCCTGCGCCCGCAGCTGTCGGGCATCCCGGGCATCGTGGCCGTGCCGCGCAACTCGCCCCCGGTGCGCATCGGCGGGCGGAGCACCAAGGCCCTGTACCAGTACACCCTGCAAAACCCGGACACCGACGAGCTCTACACCTACGCGGGCGAGTTCCTGCGCCTGCTGCGGGCCATGCCCCAGTTGCAGGACGTGGACAGCACCATGCAGCTGGACACCCCGCAGCTCAGGGTCCGCATCGACCGCGACCGGGCCGCGGCCCTGGGCGTCAGCCCGCGCCAGATCGAGGACGCCCTGTCCATGGCCTACGGCTCGCGCGAGGTGTCCACCATCTACGCGCCCACCAACGACTACAAGGTGATCATGGAGCTGGCCCCGGGATTCCAGCGCACGCCCTACGCCGCGCGGCTGCTGCGCGTGCGCTCGGACAGCGGGCGCCTCGTGCCCCTGGACGCCGTGGCCGACCTGTCCCTGGACTCGGGGCCGCTGTCCGTGTCCCACACCCAGCAGCTGCCCTCGGTGACGCTGTCCTTCAACCTGGCCCCGGGCGCGTCCCTGGGCCCGACGGTGGCCGCCATCGAACAGCTGGCCCTGGAGACGCTGCCGCCCTCGTTCAGCTCCAACTTCCAGGGCACGGCCAAGGCCTTCCAGGACTCGCTGACCGGCATGTGGCTGCTGCTGCTGATGTCCATCGTGGTCATCTACATCGTGCTGGGCATCCTGTACGAGAGCTTCATCCACCCGCTGACCATCCTCTCCGGCCTGCCCTCGGCGGGCGCGGGCGCGCTGCTGACCCTGGCCCTGTTCGGCAAGGACCTGGACATCTACGGCTTCGTGGGCATCATCATGCTGGTGGGCATCGTCAAGAAGAACGCCATCATGATGATCGACTTCGCCATCGGCGCCGAGCGCGACCAGGGCCTGACGCCGCTGGAGGCCATCCGCCAGGGCGCGCTGATCCGCTTCCGCCCGATCATGATGACCACCATGGCCGCGCTGATGGGCGCGCTGCCCATCGCCCTGGGCATCGGCGCGGGCGGCGACGCGCGCCAGCCCCTGGGCCTGGCCGTTGTCGGCGGCCTGCTCATCTCCCAGGTGCTGACCCTGTACTTCACGCCGGTGTACTACTACTACATGGACGCCCTGCGCCGCCGCGTGACCCGCAAGGTCCAGGCCGCGGACCCCGCCCCGGCCCCCGCGGCCGAGGCCCACGACGGCTGAGCCGCCCCGGCCCTCGGCGCACCACAGCGCTCGTCACGCCTCCGGCCTTCGGGCCGGAGGCTTTTTTTCGCCACGCGCGACACGCCGCGCCCCGCCGCCCCGGCCGAACCGCGCACCCCGCGTGCCGCGCACCGCAGCTCGCCGCACCTCGCCGCACCTCGCCGTCCCGGCCGCACGCCGCGTGCCGCACTCCACGCGCTTCACCCCGCATCCCGCTCGTCGGGCACCGCATTTCGTCGCACATCGCCGCCCCGGCCGCATCCCGCAGGCCCCCCCATGCCCCTCATTCGCGACACGGCGCACCGTACCCCGCCGCCCCCGGCCTCGCCCGGGCGACGAGCCCAGCCCGTTGCGCCTGGGGAATTTTCCCGGTTTTGGCGCCCGCGCCCCGCGAAAAGGCTTCGCAGGCGCCATTTTCACGCACCCCGCGTTCCGCGCCGAAGCATCGTGAACCCGCATGGTTACGCGATTTATCAGCCCCCGGGATGCTTATTCCTGTACATCTGGTTGATTTCCCTATATACAAACATTACCGCTTGGGATACAATATGGGGTTTGCCCAAGCTGCACCGGGAGTTAGGGAGTCATCACCCCGCCGCACGCGGCGGGTTCGAGCCGGACAGGGAACGCGGCGCGCTCTGCCTATGGAGTGCGTCACCTGGCGTTGCCGTTCCGCGCGCCGTCGTCATTTCCTCCCCGCCCCGAAAGGAAACGCATGCAGCATGCAGCCGAACATGACGCGATGTTCGAAGATCGCTATTTCGCCGTCTCGCCGTTGATGCTGTTCCCGGGCAAGCGCGGGGACTTCAACGTCCATCTGTTGCAGGAAGGCGAGTTCGTGCTCTACACGCGCGGCGGGGAGCGCTTCACGGACCGTCACCGCCAGCGGCTGATCGAGGGCGGCGTCTGCGAGGTGTTCATCCACAGCGAGCAGGAGCAGGTGTACCGCGACTATCTGGAGCGGCACCTGGGTACGGTGCTGGAGGACGACGCCGCTCCCCTGGAGGACCGGGCGCGCATCCTGCACGACACCTCGGTGGACATCGTGCGCACGGCCTTTGCGGAGCGGCTGCCGCAGTCCCTGGCGCGGCAGAAGAACTACCAGCGCATCGTGGACTTCGTGCAGGAGGCGATGCGTTTTCTGACCACGCGCGAGTCGTTCCGGGCCTTTGCGCAGATGGTCTCCCACGACTACCGCACCTATTCGCACAGCGTGCACGTGTTCCTGTATTCGGCGGCGATCCTGCAGAGCTACGAGCCGGACGAGGAGACCCTGGTCCAGGCGGGCGTGGGCGCGATGCTGCACGACATCGGCAAGACGCTCATCTCGCACGACATCCTGAACAAGACCGGGGCCCTGACCCTGGCCGAGCGGCGGATCATCGAGACGCATCCCCTCAAGGGCGTGTCGCTGGTGGCGGCCCTGCCGTTGTCGCAGACGGCCTGCAACTGCATCCTGTTCCACCACGAGAAGCTGGACGGGTCGGGCTATCCCACGGGCCTGACCGGTGCAGACGTGCCGTTGCCGGTGCGGGCGGTGACCATCGCCGACATCTACGACGCGATGACCACGAACCGCCCTTACTGCCGGGCCATGAATCCCTTCCACGTACTGCGCATCATGCGCGACGAGATGTTCCACGAGCTGGACATGGAGATGTTCAAGCGGTTCGTGACGATCCTTTCCGGCGCCCGCTGCATCTGACCCACCCGCCGCCCACCGGCGCCCCCCCCCACACGCCCCCAAGAGCGGTTTTTGGAGGATGAGGGGGGAGAGGGTGCGGGAGAGGGGGGAGAAGGGACCTTTTTTCCGCTGGAAAAAGGTCCCTTC
>CAYUIN010000323.1:0-3947 GCA_964444695.1 uncultured Desulfocurvus sp. | reverse complement strand
AAGGGCCTGGACAAGGTCCTGGTGGTCGAGGAAGGCGAGCCCATCGTCGAGCAGGCCGTGCGCGCCCTGGCCCAGGAAAAGGGCCTCGCCGCCAAGATCCTCGGCAAGGGGGCGGACCTGACCCGCATGGGCGAGTTCTCCACCGCCGAGGTGCGCGCCGCGATGTTCCGCCTGCTGGGCAAGCGCGGGCCCAAGGCCGTGGCCTGCGGCACGGACGGCCCGCTGCCCCTGCGCCCGCCGAACCTCTGCGCGGGCTGCTCGCACCGCGCCGTGTACTACGCCGTGCGCCAGAGCTTCGGCGACTCCGCCGTCTATTCCTCGGACATCGGCTGCTACACGCTGGGCATCCTGCCCCCGCTGTCCATGGCCGACTTCCTGCTGTGCATGGGCTCCTCGGTCTCGGCGGGCTCCGGCTTCGCCAAGGCCAGCGGCAAGCCCGTGGTGGCCTTCATCGGCGACTCCACCTTCTTCCACTCCGGCATCACCGGCCTGGTCAACGCCGTGTTCAACAAGCACGACCTGCTGCTCGTGGTGCTGGACAACCGGACCACGGCCATGACCGGCCATCAGCCGCACCCCGGCGTGTCCCAGACCATCCACGGCGAGAACCAGTGCCAGGTGGACATCGAGACCATCGTGCGCGGCTGCGGCGTGTGCAACGTGAAGAAGGTCTCGGCCTACAACTACAAGCAGACCGCCGCGGCCCTGGAAGAGATGAAGGCCGCCTCCGGCGTGCGGGTGATCATCGCCGAGGAGCCGTGCGTGCTGTTCGCCAAGCGCACCCTCAAGAAGGCCATGCCCATGACGGCCTACGTCGCCAAGCAGGGCGACGCGGTGCGCACCTGCCTGACCACGCTGGCCTGCCCGGCCTTCTATGTAGCCGAGGGCGGGGACGTGGAGATCAACGAGAACCAGTGCTCGGGCTGCATGTTCTGCCTGCAGATCTGCCCGGACATCAAGGCCCGAAAGAGGAGCAAATAGATGCCCAAGGTCCGCATCTTTCTGACGGGAGTGGGCGGCCAGGGCACCCTGACCGCAACGATCCTTCTGGCCCGCACGGCCATGAACAAGGGCCTGGCCGTCACGGCGGGCGAGGTCCACGGCATGGCCCAGCGCGGCGGCGTCGTGGAGTCCACGCTGCTCATCGGCGGCTTCAAGAGCCCGCGCATCGCCCACGGCGAGGCCGACGTGCTGCTGGGCTTCGAGCCCCTGGAGACCCTGCGCGCCCTGCCCTACCTGCGCCCCGGCGGCGCGGTGGTCAGCAACTCCGAGTCCATCCCGGCCATCGGCGTGACCATGGGCCGCGAGACCGCGCCCACCCTGGACGCCGTCAAGACCCGGGTCGAGGGCTGCGCCGCCGCGAGCGTGTTCGTGCCCTGCCAGACGCTGGGCGTCCGCGCCGGGGCCGTGCAGTGCGGCAACCTGGCGCTGCTGGGCGCCCTGTGCGCCTCCGGCGCCGTGCCCATGACGCCCGAGGACCTGGCCGAGACCGTGCGCGCGACCTTGAAACCCAAGCTCGTGGACATGAACCTGAGGGCCATCGAGTACGGCGTCGCCACCGTCGCCGGAGCGTAGAACCCATACCGGGGAGAAAGGACACGTGACTCGCACCATCGCCACCGACGTCCTGACGGGCTATTTCTCGACCCTCAAAGAGGTGATCCGGGAAATGGCCCCCAGAGGCGCCATGCAGACGGGCCTCAAGGCCCTGTTGCGCACCCTGTGCGAGAACCACGGCTACAAGCGCGCCCTGCTGACCATCTTCGACCCCGAGACCAACTCGCTGCGGCTGTCCGTGACCCACGGCTCGCAGAAGTACGCCCAGGTGTCCTACGCCCCGGGCCAGGGCGTGACCGGCAAGGTCATGGACACGGGCAAGTCCGTGGTGGTCCCGGTGATGAAGGACCACGAGGCCTTCCTGAACCTGGCCTTCGGACGCACCAAGGACGAGATGTCCCGCCTGGGCTTCATCTGCGTGCCGGTGATGAACGAGGCCGAGGGCGGCAAGGAGATCCTGGGCACCCTGTCCGTGGACCTGCCCGCCGGGACCGAAGAGGACCTGGCCGGGGACCTGTCCTTCCTGGAGGTCGTGGGCGCCATGGTCGCCAAGGAGGTCGCCACCCTGCAGGAGGAAATGGCCATGCAGCGCCACCTCCTGGCCCAGGGCATGACCCCCGGCAACTCCGCCGACGGCTACGCCCATCCGAACATCGTGGCCGCCTCCAAGTCCATGCGCATGGTCCTGCAGCAGATCTCCCAGGTCGGCCCCAGCCGCGCCACGGTGCTGCTGCGCGGCGAATCCGGCACGGGCAAGGAGCTGCTGGCCGAGGCCATCCACAGCGTCAGCCCGCGCAAGGACAAGCCGCTGATCAAGCTCAACTGCGCGGCCCTGCCCGCCGATCTGGTGGAGTCCGAGCTGTTCGGCCACCAGAAGGGCGCCTTCACGGGCGCGGTGGCCAACAAGAAGGGCATGTTCGAGCTGGCCCACGGCGGGACGCTGTTCCTGGACGAGATCGGCGAGTTGTCGCTGGAGGCGCAGGCCAAGGTCCTGCGCGCCACGCAGGAGCGCGAGATCCAGCGCCTGGGCAGCGAGCAGATCATCAGCGTGGACGTGCGCATGATCTGCGCCACCAACCGCTCGCTGGAGAAGATGCTGGAAGAGGGCATGTTCCGCGAGGACCTGTTCTACCGCATCAACGTCTTCCCCATCTTCATCCCGCCGCTGCGCGAGCGCAGGCAGGACATCCTGCCCCTGGCCGAGCACTTCATGGACCACTTCGCCGGGGAATACGGCAAGAGCGTCAAGCGCATCTCCACCCCGGCCATCGACCTGCTGGCCCAGTACCACTGGCCGGGCAACGTCCGCGAGCTGGGCAACTGCATGGAGCGCGCGGTGCTGGTCTGCGACGAGGAGGTCATCCGCACCTACCACCTGCCGCCCAGCCTGCAGACCGCCGAGAGCAGCGCCACGGACACCAGCCTGTCCTTCGGCGAGGCCGTGGCCCGGTTCGAACAGGAGATGCTGGTGGACGCGCTGAAAAAGGCCCGGGGCAACATGCTCCAGGCCGCGCGCGAGCTCAAGGCCAGCTACCGCATCGTGAACTACAAGGTGAAGAAGTACCGCATCGACGCCCGCAAGTACGCCGTGGCCAAGGCCAAGAAACGGCCCTACGGCCAGTAGGCGGGCGCCGCAAGGCAAGACGCGAAAGGCCCCGGAGGACGATCCTCCGGGGCCTTTTTTCGCGTCCGGGCGGCGGGCTGGCCGCGCGGCGGAAGCGGCGGGAGCGGCGCCGAGCGCTAGAGGCGCAGGTCCCTGTCCGTGAAGGACGTCTCCTTGGGCTGGGAGAAACCGGGCATGGCCTGGCTCTCCTCCTCGCGGCGCTTGTGCTCGGCGGCGTTGAGGTCGGAGGCCTCGCGGTAGGCGGACACGGCGCCCAGCACGCAGAACAGGGCCGCGATGCCCAGGGCGAACCAAGTCCGCTCGACGATGAACATCACGATGCAGCCGATGTGGACCAGGGACATCAGGATGCCCAGGCCCACGCTGCCGGTGTACATCAGCCCGGCGCCCGCCAGGAACAGCGAAATCAGGGCCGCCCCGGCGGCGTTCTTGGTGGGCCGCACGGCGTTGCGGGTCATCTTGGCCAGCCGCTCGCGGGACATGCCGCCGTTGCCGCCACCACCGGTCATGCTCTGCAACAGCTCGTCGGTGCTCTCCTTGCGCTTCTGGACCAGGTCCAGTTGGCTGTCCGGCACGAACATATGCAGGGCGATGTCCTCGTCCGTGGTCTCCCAGGAGGCGCCGCCGGAGACCATCACCCGCGAGGATTTGGGGTTCGTCAGGCGCGGCGGGGCGGGCCGTCCGGCGGGCTTGCCGGGCGCGGGAGCGGGCTTGCCCGGAGCCGGGGCGGGCCTGCCGGGTGCGGCGGTGGAGGCGGCGGCGCCAG
>CAYUIN010000322.1:0-3959 GCA_964444695.1 uncultured Desulfocurvus sp. | reverse complement strand
CCCCGGGGGGATGCTGGGGCAGCGCCCGGCGCTCAAGCGCGCCGCCGCGCTCTGCGCCGCCGGCGGCCTCGCCCTGCACACCCTGGAGATCGGCCTGCTGTTCGCGGCGGGCGGGCACCGGACCTTCCTTTCCGGAGGCCTGTACTACAGCCTGATGGCCTGGATGCTGCTGGTGGTCTACTTCGCCATCTGGTGGTACAAGCGCCTGGATTTCCTGGCGCTCGGCGCCTCGCCCCTGGCGCTGATGCTGTACCTCTCGTCCATCTCCATCCCGGCCGCCAAGGTCGTGCGCCTGCCCGACGACTTCGCCGGGCTGTTCTTCACCCTGCACATCGGCTCGCTGATGGGCGCCATCACCCTGCTGGCCATGGCCTTCGCGGCGGGCATCCTGTTCCTGCACATCGAAAAAAAGATCAAGGCCAAGGAGAAGCTGACCGGCTTCCGCAAGGACCTGCCCAGCCTGAACACCTTCGACCTGGCCAATAAATGGGCCGTGCTCTGGGGCTTTCCGCTGTACACCCTGGGCCTGCTCTCCGGCTTCGTCTGGGGCCGCTTCACCTGGGGCCGGATGATCACCTGGGACCCCAAGGAGATCGTCTCGCTGTGCATCTGGGTGCTGTACGCCTACGCCTTCCACCAGCGCCTGGCCATGGGCTGGCGCGGGCGCAAGGCCGCGCGGCTGGCCATGACCGTCTTCGTGCTCTCCATGCTGTCCCTGGTCCTGGTCAATTTCCTGGTGCCCTCGCACCACAACTTCGGGGTCGCCGCGCCGTGAACCAGAAGCTCTTCCTCATCGGCCTGAACCACCGCACCGCGGGCGTGGAGATCCGCGAGTCCTACGCCCTGTCGGACTGCGACCCGTGCAAGCTGGGCCTCGTGGCGCCCGACGGTCCCGTGTCCGAGGCCGTGACCCTGTCCACCTGCAACCGCGTGGAGATCCTGGCCGTGGCCGACGACGCCGCGGGCGCGGACGAGGTCCTGTCCTTCTGGGCCGAGACCTGCGGCGGCAGCGTCGGCACCCTGCGGCCCCACGTCTACGTCCACGAAGGCCTGGACGCCGTGCGCCACCTGTTCACCGTGGCCTCCAGCCTGGATTCCATGGTCATGGGCGAGCCGCAGATCCTGGGCCAGCTCAAGGACGCCTACCGCGCCTCCGTGGACCACGGCTCGGCGAAGACCATCCTCAACCGCCTGCTGCACAAGGCCTTTTCCGTGGCCAAGCGCGTGCGCACGGAGACGGCCATCGCCTCCTCCGCCGTGTCCATCAGCTACGCCGCCGTGGAGCTGGCCAAGAAGATCTTCGGCGACATGAGCCGCAACAAGGCCATGCTCGTGGGCGCGGGCGAAATGGCCGAGCTGGCCGCCGCGCACCTGGTCAACGCCGGGATCAGCGAGATTCTGGTCGCCAACCGCACCTACTCTCGCGCCCAGGAACTGGCCGCCCGCTTCAAGGGCCGGGCCATCATGTTCGAGGAGCTGACCCGCCGCCTGCCCGAGGTGGACATCGTCATCTCCTCCACCGGCGCCACCGACGCCGTGATCCGCGCCCGGGACGTCAAACCCGTGCTGCGCGAGCGCCGCAACCGGCCCATGTTCTTCATCGACATCGCCGTCCCGCGCGACATCGACCCCGACGTCAACGCCCTGGACAACGTCTACCTCTACGACATCGACGACCTGAAGGAAGTCGTGGAGGAGAACCTGGCCCAGCGCCGGGACGAGGCCGTCAAGGCCCGGGCCATCGTGGACGAGGAGGTCGAGGCCTTCTCGCGCTGGCTGGAATCCCTGGACCTGCAACCGACCATCGTGGACCTGCTGCGGCGCGGCGAGGACATCGCCGAACGCGAACTGGCCAAGACCATGCGCCGCCTGGCCCCGCTGCTCGGCCCCGAAACCGCGCCCGAGGCCGAGGAGGCCCTGCGCACCCTGGTCCGCTCCGTGTCCCGCAAGCTCTACCACGAGCCCATCGCCTACCTGAAGCGCCGCACGCAGGAGGAAGGCCGGGCCCAGCGGTTCATCGACACCACCCGCCGGATGTTCAACCTGGACGGCGAACAGGTGCCCGAGGGCGCCCACGCCGACCGCAAGGGCGTCGTCGTGCCCATGCGCCCCCAGGCCCGCCCGGCCGGACAGTGCCCCGCGCCCGCCGACGAGGCCCCGGACGACGCCCCGGGCGGCCCCCACGCCGCCGAACCCGCCCGCCGCCACGGCGGAGACGACCACAACGCCTGATCCCGGCACAACGCCGCAAAGGAATATCGCCACATGCGCAGCTACCGCATCGACGAACTGGCCCCGGCCGACGTGGCCCGCCTGCAAAAAGCCCTGGAATCCCGGGGCATGAAGAGTTCCATGGAGGGCATGTTCTGGCTGGACCTGCCCGCCGACCTGTACAGCGACGAACAGCGCGAACACACCGCCGACTGCGGCCCCTACAGCCTGGGCCTGGAAACCGGCGAGGACTGGATCTGCGTCGAACTGCTGGTGCGCGCGCGCAACCGCATCCGCTGCTCCTGCGTGGCCTACGCCGACGCCGGACAGCGGGCCTGGGTCATGGACGAAGTGGACCGCACCCTGCGCGAACTGGACATCCCCGTCTAGCACCGCGCCCAGCGCCCCAGGAGGCCCCGTGCAGCCCAAGAAACCGCCCCGGACGCCCCCCGGTGCGCCCAAGGCCGCTCCCGCGCCCCAGAGGCCCTTCCAAGCGCCTTCCCAGGCTCCCCGCCCGGCGCCTTCTCCGGACTCTTCCCCGGCGCCCGCCGCCCCCTCCCCGTCCCTGCCGTCTCTGCCGTCTCTGCAAGACATGCCCTCGCCCCAGGCCCGCTTCTGCCTCGGCCTGGAGCGCTTCCTGCGGGCCGAACCGGGCCTGGACCTGACGGGCAGGACCGTCCTCGTGGCCTTCTCCGGCGGCGTGGATTCCACCGTGCTGCTCGCGGCCCTGGCCGCCCTGGCCCCGCGCCTCGGCCTGCGCCTGGCCGCCGCGCACCTGGACCACGCCCTGCGCCCCGAGTCCGCCGCCGAGGCCGAGCGCGCCCGCGCCTTCTGCGTCGCACGCGCCATCCCCTGCACAACCGCCCGCGAAGACGTCGCCGCCCGCGCCGCCGCCTCCGGCACCGGCATCGAGGAGGCCGCCCGCGCCGCGCGCTACGCCTTCCTGGACCGGGCCCTGGCCGAACACGGCGCGGACCTGCTGGCCCTGGGCCACACCCTGAACGACCTCGCCGAAGACGTCCTGATGCGCCTGACGCGCGGCACCGGCTGGCCGCAGCTGGCCGGGATGACCGCCTGGGACCCGGCCCGCCGCCTCATCCGCCCCCTGCTGCTCACGCCCCGCAAGGACGTCGCCGCCTTCGCCACGGCCCTGGCCCTGCCCTGGACCGAAGACCCGTCCAACCAGGAGCCCGGCTGCCTGCGCAACCGCATGCGCCACGACGTCCTGCCCCTGCTGCTCCAGGAAAACCCCAACTTCCTGGCCGCCGCCGCCACCCTCTGGCGCTCCGCCCGCCTGGACCGCGCCGACTTCGAGGCCGACACCGCCGCCCTGCTCCTCTCCGCCCAGCCCGCCACAAACGGCGCCACCCTGCTCCCCGCCGCCCTCCTCGACTCCCTGAGCCCGGCCCGCCGCCTGCGCCTGTTCAAATCCGTCCTCGAAGACCTCGGCCCCGGCCAAGCCCTGGCCGATTCCTTGTTCCGTTTGGAACGCGCCTGGAACGAAACCCGCGAGTCCGGCCGCGTCATCCAATTCCCCGGCCCCAAACTCGCCCGCGTCAGCCCCAAGGGCGTCGCGCTGCAACGCGACGACGAGTAGCGATTGCAGGCGGTTGAGGGCGCGAGGGGGCCGGTCGTGGGGGATGGCGGACCGGGCTGTCATGGGCGCGGAATGTTTGCCTCCGGCGGCTTAAGGGTTATCACCCTTAAGAATCCCGAATGGGCGGCCTGCGGGTTTGCTCGAAGCACAG
>CAYUIN010000321.1:0-3980 GCA_964444695.1 uncultured Desulfocurvus sp. | reverse complement strand
AGCGGGTGCAGGGCAGAGCCCTGCCGGGTTTGGGCGGAGCCCAACCGCCGGAGGCTCTCGCCGCCCCCAGGCGTCGCCGCCGCGTCCCGTTGGTTTGCCGTCCTGGGCGCTGATTTTCCTGTCGGGCGGGTCAAGTGGCGGGATGTGGGTTGACCGGGGGCGGGGGCGGGCTTAGTTTTGTGGGCTTGGGCGGTTGCCCGGGTGAAAGGAGAGTGCATGGGGTTCAGGAATCCGGCGGAGGATGCGGCGCATCCGTATCGCAGCATTTGGCGTCTGTCTTGGCCCCAGGTGCTGATGATGTTCTTTCATTTCTGGATCGGCTTTGTGGACGTCTATGTCGCGGGGTTGTTGAACCGCGAGGTGCAGGCGTCCCTGGGGCTGATCACGTCGTGTCTGTTCTTTTTCCTGATCATCGCCACCTCGGTGGCCAACGGCGCTGTGGCGGCCGTGAGCCAGAGTCTTGGTGCCGGGTTGTACAAGCGTGCGGCGCGGTATGTGGGGCTGGCCATCGTCCTGGCGGTGGCCCTGGGCGTGGTGTTCATGGCCGTGGCCATCGCCGGGCAGGACGTGTTGCTGGACGCGCTGCGGGTCCCCCGGGAGATTCGCGGCATCACGAGTGATTTCCTGCGGGTCTATGCCTACGTTTTGCCGACGTATCACCTGCTGGTGATTTCCAACGCGGTGTTTCGGGCGCGCAAGGAGGTCCGGTACCCGACGATTTCGATGTTCCTGATCACCACGGTCAACGCGGTGGCGGATTTCGGGCTGGGCCTGGGCCTGTGGGGCCTGCCGCAGCTGGGGCATTCGGGGTTGGCCTGGGCCACGTTCTGGTCGGTGAGCGCCGGTGCGGGGCTGAACATGCTGATCCTGGGGCGCAAGGGGCTGTTGGGCCGCACGGTCCTGCCGCCGTTGCGCTGGGTGCGCCGGGCGTTGCCGTATTTGTTCAAGGTGGCTTGGCCTTCGGGGCTGATGCAGGTCTTGTGGCAGTCGGGCTATCTGGTGTTGTTCGCCATCACGGCGGCCCTGCCCGAGGACAGCATCACGGCGCTGGCGGGCATGACGGCGGGGCTGCGCATCGAGTCGCTGCTGTTTTTGCCGGGGTTCGCCTTCAACATGACGGCTTCGGTGCTGGTGGGCAATCTGCTGGGCGCGGGGCAGCCGGAGGAGGCCAAGCGCTTCGGCTACCGGGTCTGGCTGGTGGGCGTGGTCTCCGTGGGTCTGCTGACGCTGGGCGTGTGGCAGGCCGTGGGGCCCATCGCGGACGTGTTGTCCAAGGAGCCCGGCGTGCGCCAGGAGATCATGAGCTATCTGTTCTGGAACATGCTGGCCATCCCGTTCACGCTGACGAGCATGATCATCGGCGGCGCGCTCAACGGCGCCGGGGCGACGCTGTACACCATGGCGGTGTTCGGGGTCACGGTGTGGCTGGTGCGCCTGCCGCTGGCCTACGTGCTGGGACACGTGGTCATCGGCGAGGCACGGGGCGTGTGGATGTCGATGCTGGTCTCGCAGTGCGTGCAGGCCCTGGCGCTGATGTATGTGTACACGTTCAAGGATTGGAAGCGGTTCGCCCTGGTCAAGCGCCGGGGCCAAAGCGCCGAGCGGCGCGACCCGGCGGGCCTGACGGACGAGCCCAAGCCCTCGCCCATCCATGTGGGCAGCGGCAGCCTTCGCAAATAGGAGCATAAGGAAGGACCATGGTCATTTGCGGCAAAAAGCCGGTCTTCGAGCCGGTGTCCCTGGAGCGGCAGGACGAGTATCTGGAACGCTTTGCCCGCTGCCCGCAGAAGGCGTCGGACTACAGCTTCATCAACGTCTGGGGCTGGGCCGAGGAATACGGCCTGGAGTGGTACTTCGGCGACAGCCACGTCTGGCTGCGCCAGACCAGGCCCGAGGTCGTGTACTGGGCGCCCGTGGGCCCCTGGCACGAGGTGGACTGGTCGAAGTGCCCGACCATCGGCTGCTGCGGCTACTTCACCCGCGTGCCCGAGCAACTGGCCGAGCTGTGGCAGGGCGCCCTGGGCCCGCGCGTGGATCTGGGCGAGGCCCGGGGGCACTGGGACTACCTGTATTCCGTGGAGGAGCTGGCCGCCCTGTCCGGCAACCGGTTCCACAAGAAGAAGAATCTGCTCAACCAGTTCAAGAAGAACTACGAGTGGGACTACCACACCATGACCCCGGACTGCGTGGAGGCCGCCCTGCAGATGCAGCTGGACTGGTTTCACTGGCGCGACGAGGAGTCCCAGGAGCTGCTGGCGGCGGAGAACAACGCCATCCGGCGCGTGCTGCAAAGCTGGGACAGCCTGCGCGGCGTGTTCGGCGGGGTCATCGAGGTCGAGGGCAAGCGCGCGGCCTACACCGTGGCCGAGCACCTCTGCGACCGCACCGTGGTCATCCATTTCGAGAAGGGCCACACCCAGTACAAGGGCATCTACCAGGCCATCAACCAGATGTTCATGGAGCACGAGGCCGGGGGCTACGAGTTCGTGAACCGCGAGCAGGACCTGGGCGACCCGGGCCTGCGCAAGGCCAAGGAGTCGTACAACCCGGTGAACTACCTCAAGAAGTACGAAGTCACCGTGCGCCCGGCCGAGGGCGCCGACGCCGACCAGTGCTGAAACTGCTGATCCTGGCCTGCGTGGCGGTCTGGCTCGTCGGCGTCCTCACGGGAGGGCGCCGACGGCTGATCCGCGACACCACGCAGCTGACCCGCTTCATCCTCTGGCTGGCGTTCGTCTTCGTCGGCGGCACCACGCTCCCGCGCCTGGAGCCCCTGGCCCAAAGCCCCGTGCTCCTGGGCCTGGCCGTCGTGGCCTGGTTCGTCGCCTCCCACTACGCCGCCCGCTGCATCGTCTCCCTCACCACCCGCCGCTGACTCGGCCCCGCGCCGCCGCCGTCCCCGCTGCCCGGATTCCTCCGCGCACCGTCCGTTCAGGCATGTGGGGAAGAGGTTGATTTATTTTTCGGACGTGGGGTATGCTGTATGCTTAGTCCGAAGTGGAGGAACAGCATGTCCATTCGTTTGCGGCTTATCATCGTGGCGGTCGTGGCCGTTGTCGGCCTGGGGTGCGTGTATGGTGTGAACCTGTACGGCTCCGGAAGGACGCAGCAGGTCGTCGGCACCAGGTTCGACGTGTACGGGGTGCAGGTGCAGATGCTCCAGGCGCGCCGGGATGAAAAGGATTTCCTGTCCCGCTCGGACATGGAGTACGCCGCGAAGGTGGCCGAGGACGTGGCGGCGGCCAAGACGCTGCTGGACGGCGTGGCCACGGGCCTGCCCGGGCTGGCCGAACGCGCGGCCCTGGCCGGGGGCCTGTTCGAGGACTACCTGAAGGGCTTCCAGGCCGCCGTGGAGGAGGTCCGCCGCTACGGGCTGGACGAGAAGCAGGGCCTGCAGGGCGAACTGCGCGAGGCCATCCACAAGGCCGAGGCCGCCATCAAGCAGTACAAGGACGACACGCTGCTGGCGGCGATGCTCATGCTGCGCCGCCGCGAGAAGGACTTCATCCTGCGCGGCGACGTCAAGTATCTCGAATCCTTCGCCAAGGACATGGCCACCATGCGCGACAAGGTGGCCCTCTCCACGGCCCTGGACGAGCCCGCCCGCGCGGCCGTCCTCGGGCACCTGGACGTGTACGAGGCCAAGTTCGGCGCCTTCGCCAAGTCCTACCTTGCGGTGGAGGAGCTGCGCGCCGCGTTCACCGGGACCGTGCATAAGCTGGAACCGGCCATCGGCGAGCTGCTGACCGAGGCCGATGCGGCCCTGGACCGGGCGGCCTCGAACGTGCGCCTGGCCGTGACCACGGTGGAACTGCTCACGGCGCTGGCCCTGCTGGCGACCCTTGGGCTCATCGTCCGCTCCATCGTGGGCGGGCTGAACTCCCTGCGCCGCTGCTCCCGCGATATCGCCTCCGGAAACTACGACGCCTGCACCATGCTCGAATTCAGCGGCGAACTGGAAGACCTGCGCAAGGATTTCG
>CAYUIN010000320.1:0-3984 GCA_964444695.1 uncultured Desulfocurvus sp. | reverse complement strand
CGCCGGCAGGTCCTCCTCCGGCAGGGCCTCGGCCCGGCAGCCGCGCACCAGCGTCCGCGCAAGGCCCATGCGCGACGAAGCGTAGCGCATGAAGGCCACGCGCTTGCCGCGCGGCTCCACCAGCCGGTAGTCCCCCGCGCGCCAGAAGACCCGCAGCGGCAGCCCCGGCAGCCCGGCCCCGGCCCCCAGGTCCAGGGTCAGCGGCGCGTCCGGCAGGTCCAGCCCGGCCAGGAAGTCCGCCAGGTTCCAGGAGTCGGCCACCAGGTTGGCCAGGGCGTCGCGCCAGTCGCGCGCGGCCACCAGGTTCACGGAATCCTTCCATTTCACCAGGGCCTGCAGATAGGCGGCAAGGGCGTCGGCCTCGGGCCCGGCCAGTTCGCGGCCGAGGTCCCGGGCCAGGGAGGCGACCTCCCCGGGGCTGGGCTTTGTCATGATTATCCTTTATACCTGTGCGGCTCGGCCGAGGCACGGCGCCGCGCTTGACAGGGCGGCCCCCGCCGGGCTACCCCGCCGTGCAACCACCAGGGCCCCCGCTGGCGCCCTGATACCGGAGGACTCGACATGAACGCAAGCACTGCGACCGTCGCGGTGAATTTTCCAGGTCAGGGCTCCCAGGTCAAGAACATGGGCCGCGATCTGGCCGAGAGCGATTCGCGCTACATGGAGTACTGGACCCTGGCCGAACACGCCAGCCACCAGCCCCTGCGCGAGATCTACTGGGGCGGCGACGACCAGGACATGGCCGACACCCGCGCCCTGCAACCCGCGCTGACCGTGGCCGCCCTGACCCTGTGGATGCACGCGGCGGGCAAGGTCCGCCCCGGGTGCTTCGGCGGGCACAGCCTGGGCGAGTATCCGGCCCTGGCCGCCGCGCGCGCGCTGGAGGTGGAAGAGGTCCTGGAGCTGGTCTCCCTGCGCGGCGCGCTGATGGCCGAGGCCGGGGCCGAGGACCAGGGCATGACCGCCCTGCTCAAGGTCTCCCAGGCCGACGCCGAGTCCGTGGCCGCCAAGGCCGCCGAGAAGACCGGCGGGCTGTGCATCGTGGCCAATTTCAACACCCCGGCGCAGTTCGTGCTCTCCGGCCACAAGACGGCCCTGGAGGCGGCGGGCGAGATGGTGCGCGAGATGAAGGGCCGGGCCATCCCGCTGCCCGTGTCCGGCGCCTTCCACAGCCCGCTCATCGCCGAGGCCGCCGCCGAGCTGGAAAAGCGCCTGAAGAAGGCCCGTTGGAAGACCCCCGTGGCCCCGGTGTTCCTGAACGTCACCGCGGCCGCCGAGACGGACCCGCAGGCCATCGCCACGGCCATGGGCCGCCAGATGACCTCCCCGGTGCGCTGGATCGAGATCAACCGCAACCAGTACGCCATGGGCGCGCGGACCTTCTACGAGCCCGGGCCCAAGGGCGTGCTGACCAAGATGCTCGGCCAGAACCTGAAGGAGTCCGGCGAGGACTGGACCGGCAAGAGCCTGGACCAGATGGTCGTCGTGGACGAACTGCCCGCCGCCACGGACTAACCGCTACCCCGCGCCGCCCCGCGCGGCGCCGAAACACAAGAGACAAGCGATGCGCGCAAAAAATACCCTGCACGACCTGCTCACCGCCTGCGTGGCGGACATGGGCCTGACCTGGCCGGACAAGGCGACCATCGAGCCGCCCAAGGACGAGAAGTTCGGCGACCTGGCCTGCAACGTGGCCATGATGCTGGCCAAGGAAGCCAAGAAGCCGCCCCGCGAGCTGGCCCAGGCCATCGCCGACGCCCTGGCCGCCAGGTCCACGGACGTGGCCGGGGTGGACATCGCCGGGCCGGGCTTCCTGAACGTCTTCTTCACCCCCGCCTTCTGGCAGGGCTGCGTGGCCGAGGCCCTGACCGCCGGGGAGGCCTACGGGCGCACCGGCGCGGGCGCGGGCCGCAAGGTCCAGGTGGAATACGTCTCCGCCAACCCCACCGGCCCGCTGCACATCGGCCACGGCCGGGGCGCCGCCGTGGGCGACAGCCTGGCCCGCGTGCTGCGCGCCGCCGGGTACGAGGTCGAGACCGAATACTACGTCAACGACGCCGGGCGGCAGATGCTGATCCTGGGCCGCAGCGTGTGGTACCGGATGCAGACCGAGGTCATGGGCCGCCCGCTGCCCGAGCCCGAGGACTACTACCGCGGCGACTACATCACGGACATCGCCCGCGAGCTGCACGGCGAGAAGGGCGCGGCGTTCTTCGAGTCCGCAAGCGAGGACGAGGCCGTGGCCGCCTGCCGCGAAAAGGCCATGAACGACATCCTGGCGGGCATCAAGCAGGACCTCGAGGACTTCGGCGTGGAGCACCAGGTGTGGTTCTCCGAGCTGTCCCTGGTGGACCGGGGCGCCATCGACACGGCCTTTGCGCGCCTGCGCGCGGCGAACCTGGCCTACGACCAGGACGGCGCGTTCTGGTTCAAGACCACCGAGTTCGGCGACGACAAGGACCGCGTGCTGCGCAAGTCCGACGGATTGCTGACCTATTTTGCCTCGGACATCGCCTATCACGACAACAAGTACGACCGGGGCTTCGACCTGGTGGTGGACATCTGGGGCGCGGACCATCACGGCTACGTGCCGCGCATGAAGGCCGCCGTCCAGGCCCTGGGCAGGCAGGCCGACGACCTGCAGGTGATCCTGGTGCAGCTGGTGAACCTGCTGCGCGGCGGCGAGCAGGTGGCCATGTCCACCCGCGCGGGCGAGTTCGAGACCCTGGCCGACGTGGTCAAGGAAGTGGGCGCCGACGCCGCGCGCTTCATGTTCCTCTCGCGCAAGTCCGACAGCCCCCTGGACTTCGACCTGGAACTGGTCAAGAGCCAGACCATGGACAACCCGGTGTACTACGTGCAGTACGCCCACGCGCGCATCCACTCGATCCTGAAGAAGGCCGCCGAGCGCGGCCTGGACGCCGGGAGCCCCGAGGCCCTGGCCGCCCTGACGGACCCCGAGGACCTGCGCCTGGCCAAGCTGGTGGAGCAGTTCCCGGGGCAGGTGGCGGGCGCGGCGGCGAACCTCGCCCCGCACCACGTCAGCCACTACCTGATGACCCTTGCGGGCGCGCTGCACAGCTATTATCATTCGACCCGCATCCTGGGCGCGGAAACGCCCGAGCTGGAACGGGCCCGGCTGCACCTGCTGCGGGCCGTGGCCCAGGTCGTGAAGAGCGGCCTGGCCCTGCTCGGCGTGAGCGCGCCCGAGTCCATGTAGCGCCCCGGCGCGAACCGGCGGCAAGGACGAACCATGGCCAACGACAACGTGCGCAAGGACAAGGACGACGGCGCCCCCAGGCGCTTCACGTTCTCCTTCTCCACCCCGGGGGTCGTCTCCCTGGCGGTGGTGGCCGTGGCCGCGCTGGCCTGGGCCTTCGTGCTCGGGGTGCTGGTGGGCCGGGGCTACAAGCCCGAGCAGGCCGTGCCCGAGCTGGCGCGGATCATGCCCGACGCCGAGCGCAACGCCACGGCCCCCGCGCCGGAAAAGCCCGAGGCGCCCGGGGTCCTGAAGGCCGAGGAGCTGCACTTCTACGACAACCTGAACAAGAAGCCCGGCGAAGAGGCCGCCACCGAGGCCGAGGCCCCCGCGCCCAAGCCCAAGCCCGCGCCCAAGGCCGAACCGGCCAAGGCCGCCGAGGCCGCGCCCCAGGCGCCCCCGGCCCAGGCCGAGCCCGCCCCGGCGCCCAAGGCCGAACCGGCCCAGGCCCAGGCCGAAAGCGGGGCGCGCTTCGCCTACGTCTACCAGGTCGGCTCCCTGCGCGACCCCGAGGACGCGGGGCGCTACGCCGCCAAACTGCGCAAGCTGGGCCTGACCACGAGCATCGAGGCCGCCGAGGTCGGCGGCGCCACCTGGCACCGGGTGATGGTCCACTTCCAGGGCACGCCGCAGGAGACCGACGCCCTCAAGGACATCCTGGCGACCCTGGGCATCACCAAGCCCATCATGAAGTCCAAGAAGCCGCTGTAGCGCGGCGCGGGACG
>CAYUIN010000319.1:0-3986 GCA_964444695.1 uncultured Desulfocurvus sp. | reverse complement strand
TTGGGCAATTCGTCATAGATGTCGATGACGGCTCCGCCGGGGAAGCCGAACACCGAGTCCACACCCTCTTTCTTGAGGCTTTCCAGAAAGATCTGGGCCCCTGTGAGCTCCATGTTATTCCTCCGTCTGATACCTATTCAGGACATTCTGCAGCTTGGTCTTGCCGGCCAGCTTCTTCTTCTTGATTTCCTTGACCACGCGCTCCTCGTCGGGGGTGCGGTAGGTCTTCTTTTCCAGCTTCTCGAGCTGCTTTTCATATAGGAGATGCTCTTCCCAAAGAATCTTGATCTCGGGGCTCCGGTCGGCGAGTTCGGCAATCAGGTCGAGGTCCTTCTTTTCCATCGATCCTTCTCCTTGTGTTATATGACTGTTCGCCCGGTCCGCCGGGCCCCTCAGGCAGGCCAGGACGGAGACGAGTTCGCCACAATGAGCAGCGTCTTCTCGCGGCTCTTCTCGCCGCTTTGGATGCTCACGCCGCTGCGTCGTATGCCAAAAAGCTTTGCCGCGAAGGCCACCAGGGCCTTGTTGGCCTTGTTGTCCACCGCCGGGGCCGTGAGCCTGATCTTCAGGCGCCCCGCGTGGATGCCGTCCGCCTCGTCGCGCTTGGCGCCGGGGACCACGCGTACCAGCACGCGCCAGCTCCCGGGGCCGAGTTCGCTGACGTATTCCGGCAGCGGCACGGGCCGGGCCTAGGCCCCGGCCTTGGTCAAAAACTTGAGCTTGGATTCGGCCTCGTCGAGCTTGGCCTGCTCGTCCTTGTCCGCCTCCAGCATCCGCACGTGCGCGTCCAGGATGGAGCGCAGCTTGATCTCGAACTGGGTGCGCTGCTTCTTCAGCTCGGAGATGTCCCCGTGGAGCTGGGCCAGGCGCTGGTGCGTCTGGTTGAGCATCACCTCGGCCTTCTGGTTGGCCGCGTCGATGATCAGCTGGGCCTCCTTCTGGGCGTTGGACTTCATGTCGTCCATCATCCGCTGGGTGGTGACCAGGGTGTCGCGCAGGGTGGACTCGCGGCTCTTGTGCTCCTCCAGGCTCTCTTCCAGCCGGGCCAGGCGGGCCTGCATGCCCTCCTTGTCCTCGGCCAGGGTGCCCAGGGCCTCGGCCACGTCCTGCAGGAAGGCGTCCACCTCCGCGCAGGTGTAGCCCCGCAGGGAGCGGGAGAACACCTTGTTCAGGACGTCGATCTTGCTGACAGTCATGGGACCTCCGTTAGAAACGGCCGGCCAGCGCGTAGATGTTGTTCACCAGGAACGTGTCCAAAAAGACGATGGCGAAGATGACGAGGATCGGCGAGAGGTCGAATCCGCCCATCTGGACGAAGGGCAGCCAGCGCCTGATGCGGTAGAACACCGGCTCGGTCAGGCCGCGCAGGGTGCGCACGATGGGATTGTAGGGGTCGGGATTGACCCAGGTCAGCAGGGCGGAAATGATCACGATCCACATGTACAGGTTCAGGGCCATGCTGAGAACTTTCGCCACGGCCAACAGGAAGTATCCCAAATCGCGCCTCCTTTTCGCTCCCGGCTGCCGCACGGGGGTGCGGCGGGCAGGGTATCAATCTAGTTCGCACAGACACAGCCGCTAATCAAGGGGAATTTTCGCCGCCCGCAGGCCGCTCGGCCCCCGGCGGCCCTACGCTCCCGGGCCCGCGCCCAGCCGCAGCAGGTGGCGCCGCAGGCACCAGAAATCGTCCACGTGCAGGTCCGCCGCCAAGGTCCGCGCGCGGTAGGCCCAAAAGCGGACCCCGGTGCGCGAGGCCACGGCCTGGTCCAGGCCGGAATCGCCCACGTAGGCCAGCTCCCGGGGCTGGGCCCGCCACATGGACAGGATGCGCCGCATGCCCTCGGGATGCGGCTTGGGCCGCACGTCGCGCGCGGTGACCACCAGCTCGAAGAAATGGTCCAGCCCGAACCGCTCCAGGACCAGTTCCATGGTCGTGGTGCGGTTGGTGTACACGGCCAGGCGCAGCCCGGCGTCCCGCGCGGCCCCCAGCATCTCCACCAGCCCGGGGGCCGGGAGCATCAGCCCGATGAGGTCGCGGTAGTCCACCGTGGCCCGCACGGCCATGGCCTCGTCCAGCCGCCCCTCGGGGGTGATGCGCTCGATGGACTCGCGCACGGCGTGGGCGTGGACGTAGTGCTCCATCTCCGGGTCCATGGGCCCCAGGTCCAGCCCGGCGCGGATGGCGTTGTAGTACGCCTTGTTGACCTCCCAGGAGTCGAAGAGCACGCCGTCGCAGTCGAAGGCCAGGCCCTTCAGGCCCCGCAGGAAGGCCGGGTCCGTGAAATCGGTGCACAGGATCATGCGCCCTCCCCGTCTCCGGGAGCGAGCACCAGGACCGTGCGTTCGGCCGCCAGCCAGGGCGCGTCCTTCTCCGGGCGGGACTGGCCCAGCAGGGCGTGGCCCGTGCAGCGCAGGACCTGCCACGGCCCGGGCTCCAGGCCCGGGGCCAACTCGCCCAGCTCGTCCACCCCGGCGGGGGCCAGGGGCAGCCCGGCCTCGGCCCAGAACGCGGCCACGGACGGCGCATCCACGCAGAGCACGGCCGCCTCCGGCACCAGGCGCAGCACGGCGCCCAGCAGCGGCAGCCAGTCCTCGGCCACGGCGTAGGGCGTATCCCCGCCGGGCAGGGACAGGCCGGAGGTCGCCAGGTCGTCCATATCGTCGGGTTCCAGGCCCAGGCTCTGGCCGAAACGGGCCAGCACGCCTTCGTAGTCCTGCCCGACCTCGCCCGCCTCGGCCAGGCCGCGTTCGCGCTCCCAGGCCAGCAGCAGCACGGACTGCGCCCGCAGCAGGGACTTGTCCGCCCCCTGCTCCGCCGGGCCCCCGGGCGCGGGCGCGGCCTGGGGCGCGGCGCCGCGCTCCATGGCCAGCAGCTCGTCGATGATGATCCGCGTCGGGTCGCCGTGGCGCCTGGCCTGTTCGTCCATGCGCGCGGCGGCCTCGGCGGCCTTCAGGGCGCCGGGGTCGAACATCCCGGCGTAGCCCGTGGCCTGGGCCAGCCAGAGCCGGGCGGAGTCGGCGTCCAGCGGCAGGGCCGCCGGGCGGTAGAAGAGATCGGCGTCGGCCTCCTTGGCCAGCCCCGGGTCCAGGAAACGCAGCCCGGGCACGGCGCCCCGGCGCGAGGACGGCAACAGCTCGGGGAAGGACAGCAGCAAAACGTCGTCGGACATGGCGAAACTCCTGCGCGGCTGCGGGCCGCGCGGCCTGCGGGCGCGGGCCCGCCGGTGTCGTCTACTTACCCGGGCAGCAGCCGCCCGGGCACCCTCCGGGGCCCTCGCCCCGGGATTCGAAATGCCTGCACCGGCCGGAGCACTCGGGCAGCCGCAGCAGGCACAGCTCCTCCAGCGCTCGGGAGCAGCCCGGCACGCCGTCGCCGCCGGGAACGAAGTCCCGGCACTGGGGCCCGCGCCGCACCATGCGCTCAACGTGGCTCTCCCAGAGCCCGGCGGCGGCCGCCGCCTCCAGGCGGAAGGCCTCGGCCCGCAGCAGGAAGTCGTCGTAGGACTCCTCCCAGCCTTGGACCACGCGGCAGCGCCAGTCTCGGTGGTAGCCGGGGTTCAGGCGCTCCTCGTACAGGCAGCGGCCCCGGACGTTGTGGCGGCAGTCGGTTCCCGGCAGGCGCCGGATGCGTGCGGTCATGGCGAAAGCGGTGTCGGTTGTGCGCGGGGGCTCGGCCGCCCGGCGTGGATGCCCGGGCCCGGCCCGGAGGGGGAATCTTTCCACATTCGCCCCAAATTGCAAGCCTCTTTTTCCCGCTCCCGGCGCCCGCGCGCGGCCGGGCGCCGGACCCGCCGCAGGCCCCGGCGGGCGGGGCCCCCTGAAAATTCCCGGGTTTTCCCGCTGCGCAAGTTGCGGCTCCTTGACCTGCCCTGGGGGCGAGTGTATAGGCATCGCATCACGCAAATGGAGGACCCCCCCTATGATGTTCGGAACCCCCGGCTTTGGCGAGCTGATCATTATTCTTCTCATCGTGCTGGTGATCTTCG
>CAYUIN010000318.1:741-3986 GCA_964444695.1 uncultured Desulfocurvus sp. | reverse complement strand
CGCCCGGCACGCGCCCGGCACCGGGGCGCGCCGCGTCCGCCACATTGATTTTTTGCCCCGGCGCACAGGGTCAGGATGGTCGCAACCCCGCGTCAAAACGTGACGTTTCAGTGGCTTCGCGCAAACGTCATCAAAAATCCATCGGCCCGACACCCTGTGGGGGGCTTATGGCGTAGAGCCCAACACAAGCCTTGGAGACGGGAGGTCCCGGATCATGCACAGGCGCAAGAACACACCGATTCCAAACTCCTGTGGAGTCAACATGCTGGAAACCCTACGCGGCTTCGGTTCGGGACTCTTCGTGCGCGATACATCCCCCCTGCGCCCCGAAGCCAACCGCGACGACAAGGGGACGCTGAGCTTCCTGCTGCCCACCGAGCGGCGCAAGCTCGAAGAATTCCTGGCCGAGGGCAACGACCTCGCGCTGATCTACCTGGAGGTGGAGAACTTCCAGGTCTTCGGAGACATCTACGGCGGCCTGGTGGCCAGCCGCATCCAGGAGATCGTGACCCAGGAGCTCGAGTCCCTGCGGGCCGAGGCCCTGACCAACTGTCGCGTGCACTACGTGGAAACCCTGGAGCCGGGCCGCTTCGTGCTGCTGTGCGGCGACGGCGAGCTGGACGAGGGCTACCTCGGCGAGCTGGTGCTCTCCATCCGCCTGCGCCTGAAGAGCCGGGTCAAGCAGGAGGCCCTGAACCTCACCGGCCAGAGCCTGGGCGTCCTGGCCGGATACGGCCTGTGCGACCGCGCCCCGGGCGGCGTGGGCGACGCGGTGTTCGGGGCGCTGTCCGACGCCCGGCGCGTGGCCGCCGGGGCCCTGGACGTCACCAAGCTCTCGCTGCTCAAGGAGTTCCGCGAGATCGTCTGCGACAGGCTGATCCGCTCCGTCTACCAGCCCATCGTGGACCTGGAGACGGGCGGGATCCTGGCCTGGGAGGCCCTGGCGCGCGGGCCCAAGGACTCGCATTTCCAGTCCCCGGCGGTGCTCTTCGACTTCGCCGAGGAGGTGGACCAGGTGTTCTCCCTGGAGAAGGCCTGCCGCGAAAGCGCCATCCACCACCTGGGCACCATCGGCCCGGAGCAGAAGCTGTTCCTCAACGTCCACCCCAGGACCATGGTCGACCCGTCCTTCTCCCCGGGGGAGACGCTGCGCCTGCTGGAAAAGAGCGGCCTGAGCCCGTCGGACGTGGTCCTGGAGATCACCGAGCGCCACAGCGTGCGCGACTTCGCCCTGTTCCACCGCACCCTGGACCACTACCGCAGCCAGGGCTTCCACGTGGCCGTGGACGACGTGGGCACCGGCTACTCCGGGCTGTGGTCCATCGCCGAGATCCGCCCGGACTACCTCAAGGTGGACATGTCCCTGGTGCGCGAGATCGACCACAACCCGGTCAAGCGCGCGCTGATGGAGACCCTGGTCACGTTTTCCGACACCATCGGCTGCCGCCTGATCGCCGAGGGCATCGAGCACGAGGGCGAGCTGTCCACGCTGATGCGCATGGGCGTGCACTACGGCCAGGGCTGGTTCCTGTCCCGCCCGGGGCGGCCCAAGCCGGGGCTGACCCCCGAGGTCCAGCGTCATTTCTCGCGCGGCGGGCGCGGCCTGGCGGCGGACCGCAAGCTGTCCTCCGTGATGCGCGAGCTGGTGGAGCAGGTGCCCGTGGTGGACCCGCAGACCACGGTCAGCGAGGTCAAGGAGCTGCTGCGCGGCGCCGGGCCCATGGGCGCCGTGGTCGTGGTGCGCGGCGAGCGCCCGGCCGGGCTGGTGATGAACCACCACCTGGACAAGGCCCTGTCCTCGCAATACGGCCTGGCCCTGTACTACAACCGTCCCGTGGGCCTGATCATGGACCCCTCGCCGCTGTACGCCGAGGCCGCGACCCCGGTGGAGAACGTGGCCCGCGAGGCCATGAAGCGCCAGCGCGCCAAGGTCTTCGACCATATCGTGATCACCGAGCGCGGCGGGCTGGCGGGCGTGGTCTCCGTGCAGCACATGATGGACGTCATCGCCACCGCGCAGGTGGAGATGGCCAAGGGCATGAACCCGCTCTCGGGCCTGCCCGGCAACGTGGCCATCGAGCTGGAGATGGAGCGGCGCTGCAACTCCGGCGCGCCCTTCGCGGTGGTCTACGCCGACCTGGACAACTTCAAGGTCTACAACGACACCTACGGCTTCAAGAACGGCGACCAGATCATCCTGATGCTGGCGCGGATCATGTCCTGGGCCGTGCGCCGCCACGGCGGGATGCAGCGCGACTTCGTGGGCCACATCGGCGGCGACGACCTGGTGGCCATGTGCGAGCAGGACCGCGCCGAGCGCATCTGCAAGGCCATCACCCGCTGCTTCGGCCGCCTGGTGCGGCGCTGCTACATGCCCTGCGACCGCGACCGGGGCTGGATCGAGGGCAAGGGCCGCGAGGGCGAGTGCCGCCGCTTCCCGCTGGTCTCGGTGTCCCTGGCCATCGTGGACTGCCTGGGCCGCTGCGACATCGCCGCCCTGGGCCACCGCGCGGCGGAGATGAAGAAATACGCCAAGAGCATCGAGGGCAACTCCTGGGTCCGCGACCGGCGCTCCGGCGTCTGCGGGCTGGGCGAGGACCAGGCCGCGTCGCCCGAACTCCCGGCGCAGCCCCTGGACGAGGCCGCGACCGAACCCCCGGCCGCCGCCGCGCCCGGCGCCGAAATTCCCGCCGTCGCCCCCGCCGAAACCGAGGCCCCGCTGGCGGCCCAGGCCGAACCCGGACCTTAGCCCCGGCCCCCGACCCGCACGCCACGGCCCCCGCCGTCGCCGCCCCCGCGCGGCCCGGCGGGGGCCTTTTTCGGCATTGGACAAACCCCCGCCTTTTCCGGTATGGCACACGACCACCCGAGCACAAAATCGATTTTCTTTGGAGGCGCCATGAAGAGCACGGTATATTTCATCGAGGGAGACGGCATCGGACCCGAGGTCTGGGCCGCCGGTCGGCCGGTCATCGACGCGGCGGTCGAGAAGGCCTACGGCGGCGCGAAGGCCCTGGAGTGGGTCGAGCTGCTGGCGGGCGAAAAGGCCTACGAGGCCACGGGCAGCTACCTGCCCGACGAGACCCTGGAGACCCTCAAGGGCGCCACCCTGGCCATGAAGGGCCCGTTGACGACCCCGGTGGGCAAGGGCTTCCGCAGCCTGAACGTGACCCTGCGCCAGGTGCTGGACCTCTACGCCTGCATCCGGCCCATCCAGTATTTCCACGCCCTGGAAATACTGGATG
>CAYUIN010000318.1:0-731 GCA_964444695.1 uncultured Desulfocurvus sp. | reverse complement strand
CTGCATCCGGCCCATCCGCTACTTCCAGGGCGTCGAGTCCCCGGTCAAGCGCCCGCAGGACGTGGACATGATCGTCTTCCGCGAGAACACCGAGGACGTGTACGCGGGCATCGAATACGCCTCCGGCACGCCCGAGGCCCGGAAGCTGATCGCCTTCCTGCGCGACGAGCTGGGCGCCAACGTGGACCAGGCCGCCGGGATCGGCGTCAAGCCCATGACCGCCAAGGGCTCCAAGCGCCTGGTGCGCAAGGCCATCCAGCACGCCCTGGCCCACGGCAAGCCCAGCGTGACCCTGTCCCACAAGGGCAACATCATGAAGTACACCGAGGGCGCCTTCCGCGCCTGGGGCTACGAGGTGGCGGCCGAGGAGTTCGCCGCCGAGGTGATGACCGAGGACGAGGCCAGGACCGGCGGCGCCAAGCCGGTGATCATCAAGGACCGCATCGCCGACGCCATGTTCCAGAACGTGCTGATGTATCCTAAGGACTACAGCGTCATCGCCACCACCAACCTGAACGGCGACTACATCTCCGACGCCCTGGCGGCGCAGGTGGGCGGCCTGGGCCTGGCGCCGGGCGTGAACATGTCCGACGACCTGGGCTTTTTCGAGCCGACCCACGGTACGGCTCCGACCATCGCGGGCCAGGACAAGGCCAACCCCGGCAGCCTGATCCTGTCCGGCGCCATGCTCCTGGAGCACTGCGGCATGCCCGAGGCCGCCGCCCTGATCC
>CAYUIN010000317.1:0-3992 GCA_964444695.1 uncultured Desulfocurvus sp. | reverse complement strand
TCCTCTCCATGCGCGAGAAGATCAAGGAGATCAAGGTATTCTGGGAGGGCAAGGGACACTGATTTCTTCCTCATGCCTCCTGTTCCGACGATTGCCGCACCTCACCTCCCGCAGCCCGGCCGACTGCGACCTGCCCCCTTGTAAACATTTCATGAAGATGAAGGCGTGAAGTGGAACCATTCCTCTTGTCCCGCGTCGTGGGAAGAGTCGCGCTGGTAGGTGGATGCGGTGTGTTCGGATCATTTCCATTGGTTCCTGGATTTTTCGAGGACAGGGAGAAGAAGACATTCATATTTGCGGACTGTGTGTATCAATGAGGTGGCAATTGATGGAATAGTATTTGACCGCAGGCGTTTTGTCGTTTTTGAGCGCTGCGGGGATGGTATTGTGTTCGTTTTGATCGGCATGTTTCCTCTAAGTATCGCGTTTGACGATTGATTTGTGTTTTTCCGAGGAATAATATTTTGGTGGTATGAATACGCGGGCACACGACATATGTTTTCTGTTGGAGGAATACGGCCATGCCTGACCCCATCACGATCGGAATTCTTCATTCCCTTGAAGGTCCCATGGCCATCAACGAGCGGCCTCTCGTGGATGCGGCGCTCTTGGCCGTGGAGGAACTGAACGAGTCCGGCGGGCTGCTGGGGCGGCGCATCAAGGCCGTGGTCGGCGACGGCAAGTCGGAGTCGGACGTCTTTGCCGCCGAGGCCGAGCGCCTGATAACCGGGCAATCCGCCAAGGCGCTGTTCGGGTGCTGGACCTCCTGCTCGCGCAAGGCCGTGAAGGGCGTGGTGGAGGGCCTTGGTTCCATGCTCTGGTATCCCGTTCAGTACGAAGGCCTGGAGCAGTCCAAACATATCGTCTACACGGGAAGCTGCCTCAACCAGCAGGTCGAGCCCGTGATGCAATGGGCCCTGGCCAACGGAAAGCGCCGTATCGCCCTCATCGGCTCGGATTACGTGTATCCCCGCACGGCCAACAAGCTGCTTCGCTCGCTGCTGGCCGACAGCGGTGCCTCGGTGGTGCACGAAAGTTACCACGCCATGAATTGCTTCGACTTTTCAGGAGCCCTGGCAACCATGGCCGCACAGGAACCGGACCTGATCCTGAACACAATAAACGGCCAGTCGAATATCCCTTTCTTCGCCCAGTTGTCTCGGTTCCCCTCCCTGACCACACCGGGATTGGTCTGCTCACTGTCCTGTACGGAGACCATCTTCTCGACCCTCGGCCCCCTGGCCAAAGGCCACCTGGCGTGCTGGAGCTATTTCCAGACCCTCGACACCCCGCAAAACAAGGCGTTCCTGGCTCGGTTGCGGGGGGCCTACGGCGGGGACCGCGTCTCCTCGGACCCCATGGCCACGGCCTACAGCCAGATCATGCTCTGGGCCAGGGCGGTGCGGCGCACGGGGTCCTTCGGGCCCGTCGAATTGCGCGGCAACCTGGCCGGAACCCGTGTGGACTGCCCTCTGGGCGATCTGGAGATCAGGGCCAACAACCACGTCTTGCGCCGGGTCCGCATGGGGCGCTGTGGCGAAACCGGCCAATTGGAGATCATCTGGTGCGGCACGAAGCCCATCGAGCCCCTGCCTTGGCTGGGTGTCGAAAATTCGGGCATGTCCTCGCGGAACCTGCTCCTGGACGTGCTGCGGACGTTGCCCGAGGACATCACCATCCGGGCCCAGCTGGAAAGCGAGGTTGAGCGGCGCAAGGCAGCCGAAATGGAACTCGTGAAAAAGCAGCGCCAGCTGTTGGAAACGGAACAAATCGCCATGGTCGGCGGCTTCGAGCGCCAAGTCACGACGGGCGAGGGATATTGGTCGGAGAACCTCTTCCGGCTTCTGGGCTACGCCCCGCATGAAATTACGCCCAGCCTGGATATCTTCCTGGATCACATGTACCCGGAGGAGCGGGAGGCGTTCCGCAAGCAATTTGAGGAGGCGATCAGGGAGGCGAAGAATTTCAAAACCCAATGCCGGGTCTGCACCAAGGACGGGAGTACGAGGCATTTGCAGGTCCAATACGCCATGGTCGCGGATGAAGCCGGACGGACGGACCACTACCACGGCACGGTCATGGACATTACGGAGCGCAAGCAGGCCGAGGAGGCCCTGCGTGCCAGCGAGGAAAAGATGCGGGCCATGGCCGAGGCGGCGCCCGATGCCCTGGTCATGGCCGATGCGCAGGGCCGTATCCTGTTCTGGAGCCGGTCCGCCGAATCCATGTTCGGCTGGAGTTGCGAGGAGGCGCTGGGGCACGAGGTGCATTCGCTGCTCGCGCCGGAGGAGACTCGTGTGCAGGTCGTGAAGGGGCTGTCCCATTTTGCCCGGACAGGGCAGGGCCCAGTCATCGGAAGGGTCACGGAGGCCCAGGCCGTGCGCAGGGACAAGAAGCGTTTTCCCGTGGAGCTTTCCGTGGCGGGGTTCATGCTCGGGGAGGCCCGTTTCTCCCTCGCCAACATCAGGGACATCAGCAGCCGCAAACAGGCCGAGCAGGACCTGATGGACTTTTCGGACCGTCTGGCCCTGGCCTCCAAGGCCGGCAATATCGGAATCTGGGAGTGGGACATCGGGCGCGATTTTGTGATCTGGGACCGGCAGATGTTCCTGCTGTACGGCGTCGCCCCGGCGCATGCCCCCCATACGTTGCAAGACTGGTGCGAGCGGGTGCATCCCGACGACGTCCAGGCCGTGAGGGAGTCCGTCCGGCTGGCTGCGGAAGGCGACCAGCCCTGGGAGACGGAATTCCGCATCACGTGGCCGAACGGCGAGGTGCGGTACATCAAATGCGCCGCCCAGATCCGCCAGAGCGCCATGCAGCCCGGCAAGCGCATGATCGGGGTCAACTGGGACGTGACCGAGGCCCGCAGGAGCCACGAACAGATGCGCCTGCTGGCGACGACCGACCCGCTGACGGGCATCTTCAACCGTCGCCGGTTCCTGGAATTGGCGCAGATGGAGGTGGACCGCTGTTGCCGGTATTCCGTGTCCTTCGCCCTACTGATGCTCGACGCCGACAAGTTCAAGAACGTGAACGACACCTACGGGCACGACGTGGGAGACATGGTCCTGAAGGCCATCACCGTCGCGGCCGCCGAGGAATTGCGCGATGTGGACATCCTGGGCAGGCTGGGAGGAGAGGAGTTCGCCGTGGGGCTGCCGCACACGGAGCTTGCGGGGGCGCTGCACGTGGCCGAGAGGTTGCGCCAGGCCATCGAGAAATCCCGCGTGACGCTCAAGGACGGGCGTGACGTGACCTTCACGGTCAGTGTGGGCGTGACCGCCTTCACGCATTCCTGTGGCAAGGCCGAGGACCTGCTCAGGTTCGCGGACCAGGCCTTGTACCAGGCCAAGGAGTCGGGCCGCAACAGGGTGGAAGCCTGCGTACCAGAAACGGAGTTGCAGGACAGCTGACGACGGCGCCAGGGAGATGCCGCCGCTGGCGAAGGGCGCCCATCCCTGATCGCCGCAAGTCCATCCGAACGCCGTGGCCCTGCATGGCCTGAAGACGCGACGGCACGGACGCGAAGGGCTCCGACGGGAAGCAGGATGTCTTGCCGGTCCGCGCGCGACGGTCGCCTCCTGCCACGAGGCGGGCGAGACGATCAGCGGGCAGGGGAGACGTGTCCGGGTCTCGGCGGCGTCCCCGGTCGAAGCCCCAGCCTCGCGCAGTGGCGAGGACGTTCTGCGGACCATTCCCCAAACATGAATGCGCCCACGTGGAGGGGGCGGCACCCGGGCGTGAGGGACAAGGCCGGGCGATCCGCTCCGGATGGGCCGTCTCTCGTCTCAATGGAAGACGGAACGGTATCCAGCGAGAGAGGTGGAGCGCATAGTTCATAGGTATCCCCCAGGGCGCCATCTTCAACGACTCGAAGCCGCCCCGAAGCGCACACGATTTCTTTTGGGGGATGTCGCAGGCCGGGGGCGATGGGGGCGGGACAGGCCGGTCGGAGCGGGCCGCCATCATCGGGAGCGGTGCGTATCTGA
>CAYUIN010000316.1:0-4019 GCA_964444695.1 uncultured Desulfocurvus sp. | reverse complement strand
CACGTCCAGAGCTGCGACGTGCTCTACCTCACGCACCCCGAGACCGCCCCGCGCAAGCTCATCCGCCAGGCCCACGACGACTGGACCCTGGAGGAACTCGAATTCCTGATGCCCGGGCACGACCTCGTGGTCCGCGAGCCCGACGAGACCGCCCCGGGGCAGGGCTATCCCGGCAGCCGCTTCGTCCTGCCCGCCGGGCGCACCTTCGAGGTCTGCACCATCGTGCGCGGCCTGGACGACGAAGGCCTGGAAAAATACTTCCAGTACAAGGGCGACGGCGTGTTCATGGCCGAAAACGGCGACCTCACGCTGGATTTCGTCTACCAGCCCAACCACGACCGCAACCAGATCGAACCCATCTACGCCGACGCCGAGTTTCAGGACAACTACTGGAAGATCCTGGACAACAACACCTCGCGCCCCAAGGACTGGGGCGAGGACGAGAACGGCGTGCCGCGCTGGCCCGCCGTGGTCGGGCTGTACGAGGACCGCCTGGTGTTCGGCGCCACCCGCACCCGGCCCCTGACCCTGTGGATGTCGCGCACCGGCGAACACGAGGACTTTCGCCTGAACACCGCCTCGTACATCGACGGCGTGCAGGAGGAACCCCTGGACGACGACGCCATCGAGATCAGCCTCTCGGGCTCGCGCGTGAACCCCATCCGCTGGCTGGCGGACCAGGAGGAACTGCTCGTGGGCACCAACGCGGGCGAGCTGAAGGTCTGGTCCGGGCTCGAAGGCGAGGGCATGACCCCGGCCAAGGTCCAGCGCAAGCGCCAAAGCTCCCACGGCAGCGCGGCCATGGCCCCGGAGCCCGTGTCCGGCGCCGTGCTCTTCGTCTCCCGCTCCGGGCGCAAGGTCCGCGAGATGGCCTACGACATCTCCAGCTACAAGTACGCCTCCCCGGAACTGACCATCCTGGCCGAACACGTCACCGGCCCGGGCCTGCGCGACATGGCCTTCGCCCGCGAGCCCGACGGCGTTTTGTGGTGCGTGCGCACCGATGGCGTGCTGGCCGCCTGCACCTACCTGCGCGAGCAGTCCGTCGTGGCCTGGCACCGGCACATCCTGGGCGGCGACGGGGCCTGCGAGAGCGTGGCCACCATCCCCGGCCGGGACGGCGACGAACTGTGGCTGCTGGTGCGCCGCACCATGAATGGACAGACCACGCGCACCGTGGAACGCCTGGAAACCCCGTTCGACGGCGGCGAACGCCTCGGCCTGCGCGACGAGGACGCCGCCGGGGCCTTCCTCGTGGACTGCGGCCTGTCCAACGCCGCCCGCGTGGACGACCTGCGCACCGACCCGGACACCGGCCGCGTCATCGTCCGCGCCCAGGGCCTGGGCGCCGAGGACGGCGACCTGGTCCGCGTCGAGGGCGTGGTGGGCATGCCCGCCCTGTCCGGCACGGACTTCACCGTGGCCGACGCCGACCCGGACACGGGCGAGTTCGCCCTGCTGCGCGGCGAGGACCCGGTCGACGGCACGGGGCTGCCCGGCTACGCGGGCGGCGGCACCTGCTGGCGCCGCCTCCCCGCCGGGGACCTGGGCGGTCTGGAACACCTCGAAGGGCGCACCGTGCGCATCCTGCTGGACGGCGCCGTGCTGCCCGAACAGACCGTGGTGGGCGGCCGGGTGACGCTGCCGCGCGCCGCCTGGAAGGTCCACGTCGGCCTGGGCTACAGCGCCGTGCTGCAACCCATGCGCCTGGAGATCGGCGGCCCCTCCGGCACCTCGCAGACCAAGCGCAAGCGCGTCATGGGCGTCGCCCTGCGCCTGCGCTGCACCGTGGGCGGGCGCGTCTGCCCCGGAGACGACGAGCAGGACAAATACGAACGTCTCCTGGCCCACACCCTGCCCGCACGCGGCAACCAGGCCCCGCGACTGTTGGACGGCGACCGCGAAGTCCGCCTGGCCAGCGGCTACGACCGCGACGGCCTGTTCACCATCCGCCAGGACGACCCGCTGCCCATGACCGTGGTCTGCTGCGTGCCCCTGGTCCAGGGAGAAGGCTGATGCGCCTCGTGCCCTTCGAACCCGAACACGCCGAGCGCATCGAACTGCGGGACTTCGACCGCCTGGGCCTGGAGGCGCGCGGCGGCCCCGCCGCCCTCGTCGCCCTGGCCGCATGCTACGCCCGCGCCGGCCCCGCCTGGACCGCCCTGGACGGGGACCGCATCGTGGCCTGCGGCGGCGTCGCGGCCCAGCCCGGCGCCACCGGCAACGCCTGGGCCCTGACCAGCCCGCTGGTCGAACGCCATCCCCTGGCCTTCGCCCGCGCCGCGCGCCGCGCCCTGGAAGCCGCCGAACGCGACCTGGGCCTGACCCGCATCCAGACCACCGTGCACGAACGGCACGACGTGCCGCGCAAATGGTTCGAGTACCTGGACTTCCAGTGCGAAGGACTGCTGCGCAGGCTCGTCGGGAACGACAACTACCACATCTACGCGAGGATACGCTGATGGGAATGGATCCTGTCTCCCTGAGCGCCATGAGTCTCGTGGCGGGCACCGTCTTAAGCGGCATCCGCTCCGGGCAGGAGGCCGACGCCCAGGCCAAGACCGCCCGCCGCCAGGCCGAAGCCGCCGCCGAAACCGCCAACCACAAGGCCGCCGCCCTGAAACGCCAGGCCGACCAGGAACGCGCCCAGGCCCAGGCCGACAACCGCCGCCGCGCCGCCGCCGCCCGCGTCGGCGCCGTGGACTCCGGCATCGACCTCGGCTCCGGCTCGCCCCTGGAAGTTCTGACCAGCGCCGCCGCCCAGGACGCCCTGACCCTGTCGCACATCGGCCAGGACGCCCAGCAGCGCGCCGACGCCATCCGCAACGCGGGCCTGACGCAGGCCAACACCTACGCCCGACAGGCCAGCGACGCCCGCCGCAAATCCAAGACCGCCATGCTCGACGCGGGCCTCGGCCTCGGCGGTTCCATCATGGGCCTCGGCGCCCGCGGCATGTACTGACGCCCGGCGCGAGTCCGTCGCGCGGCAGGCTGCCTCCGGCGGCCAGGGCGCCGCCCCGGACCCGCTCAAGGGGATAAGCCCCCTGAGAATCCCTGCATTGGGCCGCCTGGCGGGGTGCTCAAGCACAAGGCCCGGCAGTCGCCGGGCCTTTCTCATGGGCAACCCGCCCGGCGCATCTTGCGGTTGACGCGCCGGGCGCGACCCGTTACAGCGGGCGGCTCCCGTGCTATACGGGGCTTGCGCGGCACCCCGCCGCGCGTTCACCTCGGAGGTTGCCGTGTCCCTGTTCCTCAGCGTGTTCATCAAGTTCTTCTTTTTGCTGACGCCGTTCTTCGTGCTGACCATGTTCCTCTCGCTGACCAAGGGCATGGGACCGCGCGAGCGGCGGCTGACCGCCGTGCGCGTGACCCTGGCCGTGGCCGTGGTCACGCTGGTGCTGTTCCATTTCGGCAACGCCATCTTCGAGGTCTTCGGGATCACCGTGGACAGCTTCCGCATCGGCGCGGGGGCGCTTTTGTTCCTGTCCGCCGTGTCCCTGGTGCGCGGCCGCCCGGGGGCGGACTCGGGGGGGAGCGAGGGCGACATCGCCGTCGTGCCCCTGGCCATCCCCATCGCCGTGGGCCCCGCCACCACCGGCGCGCTCCTGGTCATGGGCGCCACCATGCACACCCAGGACCGGATGATCGGCACCGGCGCGCTGCTGGCCGCCGTGGCCGCCATGGGCGTGATCCTCGTCCTCTCCGCCCACTTCCAGCGCCTCCTGGGCCGCATGGGCATCGAAATCCTGACCAAACTCACCGGCCTCATCCTCTCCGCCCTCGCCGCCCAGATCATCTTCACCGGCATCAAGGGCTTCCTGGCCCTCAACTGACCCACCACCGCGCCCCCCGCCCCGCCAGGCGCCAGGGCGCGGCGGCCGGTCATGGGCGCCACGGGGCCCGGGTCGGCGGCCGCCCGGGGGGTGGTTGGTGTTGCCGTGCGGGTGGCTGTCGTTAAGACGTCTGCCTCCGGCGGCTCAAGGGTTATCACCCTTGAGAATCCCACAATGGGCGGCCTG
>CAYUIN010000315.1:0-4022 GCA_964444695.1 uncultured Desulfocurvus sp. | reverse complement strand
GTCGTGGCGTCGGCGATGGCGAAGGGCACGCGCAGGATGCGGGCCAGGGTCTGGGCCAGCAGGGTCTTGCCCGAGCCCGTGGGGCCGATGAGCAGGATGTTGCTCTTGTCCAGCTCCACGTCGCCCTTGGCGCCGCCCGCGTAGTACACGCGCTTGTAGTGGTTGTGCACGGCCACGGCCAGCGTCTTCTTGGAGTTCTGCTGTCCGATGACGTACTCGTCGAGGAGCTTCTTGATCTCCTCGGGGGTCAGCAGCCTGCCTTCCTCCACTTCCTCGGAAATATTTTCCTGGGCGATGATCTCGTTGCAGAGCGAGACGCATTCGTCGCAGATGTAGACGTCCGGCCCGGCAATGAGGCGCTGCACTTCCTCCTGGCTCTTCCCGCAGAACGAGCAGCACAATTCGGGGGGGAGGCTCATCTTCTTGTCGGCCATGTGCCCTTTACTCCTTGGCTTGGTCAGGAAGCTCCTTCCTGGAGACCATGATCTTGTCTATGATGCCGTAGTCCTTGGCTTCTTCGGCGCCCATGAAGAAATCGCGTTCGGTGTCGTCGGCGATCTTCTTGAGCTTCTTGCCGGTGTGCCTGGACAGGATCCCGTTGAGCATCTCGCGCATCCGCAGGATCTCCCGGGCGTGGATGTCGATGTCGGTGGCCTGTCCCTGCATGCCGCCAAGGGGCTGGTGGATGAGAATCCTGGCATGAGGGAGTGCAAATCGCATACCAGGCTCCCCGGCGGCCAGCAGCACGGCGCCCATGCTCGCGGCCTGCCCGATGCACACCGTGGAGACCGGGGCGGCGATGTACTGCATGGTGTCGTAGATGGCCATGCCCGCCGTGACCACGCCGCCGGGCGAGTTGATGTACAGGTGGATGGGCTTCTCCGGGTTCTCGGACTCCAGGAACAGAAGCTGCGCGCAGATCAGGCTGGCCACGTGGTCGTCCACGGGCGTGCCCAGCAGCACGATGCGGTCCCGCAGCAGGCGGGAGTAGATGTCGTAGGCCCGCTCGGTGCGGCCCGTGGTTTCCACGACTATCGGTATGGTGGACATGCGCTGTCTCCCTTCGGTGTGGGTGATGATGCGGCCCGAAGCCCCGTGGGCCGGTGTATAAGCATACGGTACAGGCCCCAGGCGCGTCTACCTCCAAAATGCGGGCGCCCGCCTCGGGCGGGTCGCTGCGGCGGGCGGCGCGGGACCGGCGCTCATGCCGGGCCGGGGCCGCCTGCGGGAAAAAAGGGCGGGGCTCCGCAGGAACCCCGCCCGTGGATGCTCTCTATTCGGCCTTCTCGGCCTTGGCCGCCGTTTTTTTGGCGGCGGGCTTCTTGGCCGCGGGCTTCTTGGCGGGGGCCTTCTTCTCGGCCTCGTCCTTGGTGGCCTTGGCGGCGGGCTTCTTGGGGGCGGCCTTCTTGGCCGGAGCCTTCTTGGCCTGGGCCTCTTCGGCCTCGGCGGCGGCGGGCTCCACCTCGGTGACCTTGGCGGCGGCGTAGACCCGCTCCACGGCCTTGTCGGCCAGCAGGCGGTCCTTGAGGGCGAACATCAGGTTGTTGTCCTCATAGTAGCGGCGCACGGTCTCGGGGTCCTGCTTGGTGCGGATGGCCTCCTGCATGATGTGCCGGTCCAGCTCTTCGGGCTGGATGAGCATCTGCTCCTTGGCGGCGATGGCCAGCAGCAGCATCTGGGTGCGGACCATCTCCTCGGCCTTGGGCTGGAACTGGGCGCGGATCTCCGGGCCGGACTTGCCCAGCGCGTCCAGGCGCTTGCCCTGGCTCTCGATGCGCTGCTTGAAGTCGGCCACCAGCTGGTCCACGTGCTCCTCGACCACCATCGGCGGCAGCGGGAAGTCCACCATGGCCAGCAGCTGGTCCACCAGCTTCTTCTGGGCGTCGGAGCGCACGAGGCTGCGGCGCGACTCCATGTAGGAGTGCTCGATGGCCTCGCGCATCATGGCCATGTCCTTGAAGCCGCCCGCCTTCTTGGCGAAGGCGTCGTCCACTTCGGGCAGGACCTTCTCCTTGATCTCGTGGAGCTTGACGCGCAGGGTCACGGTCTTGCCCGCGAAATCGCGGTTGATGAAGTCCTCGGGGAAGGTGATCTCGTCCTCGCCGTTCTCGCCGGGCTTGAGCTTGGTGACGATCTGCTCGAACTCGGGCAGGGCCTGGTTGTCGCCCAGGAGCATCTGGAAGCCGTTGGCCTTGATCTCGTCCACGGGCTGGCCGTCCTGCCAGGCGGAGAAGTCCACGATGACGATGTCCCCGGCCTGGGCGGTGCGGTCCTCGGTCACGGTGCGCATCTCGGCCATGTTGTCGCGGATGCGGTCCACCACGGCCTGGATCTCGGTCTCTTCGACCACCGGCTTTTCCTGCTCCACTTCCAGGCCGTCGTACGCGGGCAGCTCGAACTCGGGGGCGACCTCGAACTTCACGGCGTACTCGAAGGGCTCGTCGCGGACCAGGACCTTGGCGTCCACGTCCAGGCGGGACATGGGCTGCACGCCCATCTCGCCCATGATCTCGTTGAGGTGCACGTTCACCAGATCGGTGGTGGCCTCGTTGTAGATCTGATCGCGGAAGCGGGACTCGACCATCTTGGCCGGGACCTTGCCCTTGCGGAAGCCCTTCATGTCCACGGTGGTGCGGTACACGGCAACGGTGGCGGAGATGGCGCCGTTGACCTCTTCCACGGGCACGCTGACGACGACCTTGCGCTCGACGGGAGAAATTTCTTCGACCTTGAATTCCATTGTTGGCTCCTTATGAATGTTCCCTCGTTTCGCGGGGAAATCCGTTATCCAGGCGGACGGGCACCGTGGTGCAGGGGGAGGGACTCGAACCCTCAAGCCATGCGGCACTGGCTCCTAAGACCAGCGTGTTTACCAATTCCACCACCCCTGCACGCGGGGGCGCCGCCGGGACGGCCCGGGACGGCTGGACGATCCTCCCCGGCCGGAGCGCGTGGCGTCCGTCGGCGGAGGCGAAATACGAAAAAACGAGGCCCGGGGCGGCGCACCGCCGCCCGGCCCGGCGGGGGCCCGGCCTCCGGCGGCGCCAGGGGCGCCGTGCGGCCCGCCGTGGCATCCTCGCAAAAGGCTAATGCATTAGCCACGCGACCTGGGGGTGTCAATCCCCCGCGCGCAGGCTAGAAACCCTATTTGTCGGTTTGTGTCAAGCCCGCGACGGGTGGGCGACGGGCGGCGACGCGGCGGCGACGGCCCCGCCATCGGTTCGCCGGTGGCGCCGCGCGCCCCGCCGGGCTACTCCCCGGCGTCCGCCGCGCGGTCCACGGCGTCCAGCACGTCGGCCCCGCCGGTCAGGGTCAGCAGCGGCGCGCTGTGGTTGGGCGGGCCGTAGCCGCGCCCCGGGCCGAAGCCCCGGCGCAGGCAGAGATTCAGGTAGCGCTGGGCGCGGACCACGGCCTCCCGCAGCCCGACGCCCTGGGCCAGGCCCGTGGCGATGGCCGCGGACAGGGTGCAGCCCGTGCCGTGGGTGTGCGCGGTGTCCACGAAGGGCTGTTCCAGGACCTCGAAGCTCCCGTCCGCCAGACCCAGCAGGTCGGCCATGCGCCCGGCGGCCAGCTGGCCGCCCTCGAAATGCCCGCCCTTGAGCAGCACGGCCCCGGCGCCCATGCCGATGAGCCGCGTCACGGCCTCGCGGGCCTGGTCCGGGGTGTCGATGGTCATGCCCGCCAGCAGCTCGGCCTCGGGGCGGTTGGGCGTCAGCAGGTCCGCCAGGGGCAGCATCCGCCCGCGCAGGGCCGCCACGGCGTCCTCCTCCAGCAGGCGGTGCCCGCTCTGGCTGACGCACACCGGGTCCACCACCAGGGGAAAGTCCTTGGCCGCCAGGCCGCTCGCCACGGCCTGGACGATGCCCGCCGAAAAGAGCATCCCGGTCTTGGCCGCGCCCACGGGAAAGTCCTCGAGCACCGTGGCCAGTTGCAGGCCCACGAAGCCCGGCGTCGGGGCCTCGATGCCCGTGACGCCCAGCGAATTCTGGGCCGTGAGCGCCGTGATCACGGACATCCCGAAG
>CAYUIN010000314.1:0-4028 GCA_964444695.1 uncultured Desulfocurvus sp. | reverse complement strand
GCTGCTGGCGGCGTCGCGCGGCTGGGGGCGCAAATGGGCGCCGCGCACGGCCCGGGCCGCCGCGCGCATGTGGGTGCGCCACGAGGCCGCCGTGCGCGCCGCCGCGCCGCTGCTCGGGCCGCGTCTGGTGACCGTGCGCTACGAGGACATGATCCGCGACGCCGCCGCCGTGCTGCGCGGGCAGGTGGCTCCCCTGGCGGGCCTGGGCTGGACCGAGGCCGACATCGAAGCCGCCGTGGCCGCCAACACCCGCGACAAGGCCCTTCGGGGCGGGGGCGGGACCATCCCCCTGGGCGGCGGCGCCGCAGCGCAGGCCGACGTCGTGCGCGAGCCGGAGGGATTCGTGCGCGACGGGAGCGACCGGGGCTGGCGCGGCGAGCTCGGCCCGTGGGACAAACTTCAGATCTGGCTCGTGGCGCGCCGGGAGCTGGCCCGCGCTGGCTACCCCTGGCCCCGGCCCTGGTAAGGGAGACGAAGGTGCGACCCGAGATCAGCGTCATCATCCCCACCTACAACCGCGAGGACTCCGTGCTGCGGACCCTGGAAAGCCTCGCCGCGCAGGACGCGGACGGCTTCGAGGTGCTGGTGGTCAACAACGCCGCCGTCAACGGCCTGGACGCTCCCGTGGCCGAGATCTGCGGGCGTACGGGCCTTGCAGCGCGCGTCATTCACCACCCCCGGGGCGGCAGCTGCGGCGCGCGCAACCGGGGCGCCAGCGAGGCCCGGGGCGCGCTGCTGCTGTTCACGGACGACGACCTGGACCTGGTGCCCGGCTGGGTGCGGTCCTTTGCCGAGGCCTTTGCCGCGCACCCGGAGATGCCCGCCGCCGCCGGGCGCGTGCATCCGCTGTGGGAGGCCGAGCCCCCGGCCTGGCTGCTGGAATACATGGCCGGACGCGCCATGTTCCCCATCCTGGCCGTGCTGGACCTGGGCGAGACGTTCCGCATGGGCACGGATATTTATTTCTACAGCTGCAACCAGGGCCTGCGCCGCGAGGTCTTCGAGACCACGGGCTTCCGGCCCGAGATCTTCGGCGCGCGCACCCTGGGCAACGGCGAGTCCAGCCTGTGCTGGGAGCTGCAGCGCGCCGGGCGGCCCATCGGCTACGTGCCCGGGGCCCTGGCCCGGCACCGCACCCCGGCCGGGCGCATGACCCTGGACTACGTCCGGCGCTGGGCGCGCTGCCACCAGTCCGGCTCGCTGATGTACGAACGCCTGCGCGGCAAGGCGCCCACGCCCGCGCGCCTGGCGCGCGAGGTGGCCGCCGCCCTGCGCAGGCACCTGCCCGCCGCCCTGCTGGGCCTGCTGCTCCGGGGCCGGACCTCGCCCCGCGCCGTGGACGCGCAGTTCGCCACCAGCCGCCTGGCGGGTGACCTGCGCTATCTGTACTGGGTCGCCACGGACCCCAAGGTCCGCGCCCTGCTGGCCCTGGACGACTTCCGCCCGGCCACCGGCGAGGACGCCTCCTGGCGCGGGCAGCAGGCCACGCCGCCGGAGCTGCGGCTGTAATTGGAATGGTATTTGTAACAAACCCCGCACCATGCTAGATTGGTCAAGAACGGAGACACCAGCCAAGGACGGCAGTCATGCTTGAGACCATCGCGCGCGGCCAGGACGTGCACGCCATCATCCTGCGGGCCGGATTCCGCAGCAAGGGCATCCACTTCGTCACTCCGGACGACGCCCCGTTGCAGCTGGCCTCCATGCTGCACCCCGGCGGGCACCGCATCCCGGCCCACGAGCACAACCCCGCCCCGCGCACCATCACCCAGACCCACGAGGTGCTGTTCATCCGCAGCGGCCGCGTGCAGGTGGATTTCTACGACCCGGACCACGTCCCCTTCGCCGGGAGCGTGCTGGAGGCGGGCGACGTCATCCTTTTGACCTCCGGCGGCCACGGCTTCACCATCCTGGAGGAGGCCGAGATCGTCGAGGTCAAGCAGGGGCCCTACCTGGGCGAGCAGGAGAAGACCCGCTTCGAGCCCGTCCCGGCCCCGGCGGGAGAAGGCCCGCGATGATCCCCGTCAACGAACCGCTGCTGGACGGCAACGAGAAAGCCTACCTGGCCGAGTGCATCGACTCGGGCTGGATTTCCAGTGAAGGACCGTTCGTGGGCCGCTTCGAGGCGGCCTTCGCGCGTTTCACGGGCACGGCCCACGGCGTTGCCGTGGCCAACGGCACCGCCGCCCTGGAAACGGCGCTGTACGGCGTGGGCGTGGGCCCCGGCGACGAGGTGCTGATGCCCTCGTTCACCATCATCTCCTGCGCGGCGGCCTGCCTGCGCCTGGGCGCCCGCCCGGTGCTCGCGGACATCGACCCCCTGGTCTGGACCATGGACCCGGAGCGCCTGGAAGCGCGCCTGACCCCGCGCACCAAGGCCGTGATGCCCGTGCACATCTACGGCCACCCCGTGGACATGGACCCCGTGCTGCGCCTGGCCCGGGACCACGGCCTGGCCGTGGTGGAGGACGCCGCCGAGGCCCACGGCGCCGAGTACCACAGCGCCGAGCGCGGCGCGTGGCTGCGCTGCGGGAGCATGGGCCACGCGGCGGCCACCAGCTTCTACGCCAACAAGATCGTGACCACCGGCGAGGGCGGCATGGTGCTCACCGACGACCCCGCCGTGGCCGAACGCGCCCGCTCCTACCGCAACCTGTGCTTCCAGCCCGGGGCGCGCTTCCTGCACGAGGAGCTGGGCTACAATTTCCGCATGACCAACCTCCAGGCCGCCGTGGGCCTGGCCCAGACCGAGCGCGCGGACGAGTTCGTGGCCATCAAGCGCGCCAATGCGGGGCGCTACCGCGAGCTGCTGGACGCCGTGCCCGGGGTGCGCTTCATGGAGCCCAAGTCCTGGGCCCGCTCGGTGTACTGGATGTACGCCGTGGAGCTGGACCCGGACCTGGGCCTGGACGCGGCGGAGGTCATGGCCCGCCTGGCGCGGCGCGGCGTGGGGACCCGGCCCTTCTTCCGGGGCCTGCACGCGCAGCCCGCCCTGCGCGCCCTGGGTCTGTTCGAGGGCCGGCGCTACCCGAAAACGGACCACGCCTACCGCTACGGCTTCTATCTTCCCAGCGGGCTGGCCCTGACCGAGGCCCAGATCGAGGCTTCGGCCCGCGCCCTGGCCGAGGCGGTGGCCGCGCCATGACCCGCACCGCCTCCTGCGGCCTGCCTTTCGGCGACTACGCCGCCTACTACGACCTGCTCTACGCGGACAAGGACTACGACGCCGAGGCGCGTTACGTGCTGGAGCTGCTGTCCGGCGCCCTGGGCGGGCCGCCCGCCGCGCTGCTGGACCTGGGCTGCGGCACCGGCGCCCACGCCCGGGCCCTGGCGGCCCACGGGGTGGACGTGCACGGGGTGGACCTCTCCGAGGGCATGATCCGCCTGGCGCGCGAGCGCGGCGGAGACCCCGCCGCCTTCACCCTCGCCGACTGCACCGCCTTCGACCTGGGCCGCACCTTCGACGCCGTGACGGCCCTGTTCCACGTGGCCAGCTACCAGACCGAGACCGCCGCGCTGGACGCCATGCTGCGCCGCGCGGCGGCGCACCTGCGCCCGGGCGGGGCGCTGCTGTTCGACTTCTGGTACGGCCCCGCCGTGCTGACCGACCCGCCCGTCGTGCGCGTCAAGCGCATGGAGAACGAGGCCTTGCGCGTGTTGCGCACGGCCGAGCCGCAGATGCACTACCAGCGCGACGTGGTGGACGTGCATTACGAGGTGCGCATCGAGCGCAAGGGGGCGGACGCCGCGCAGGCTCCCGCCGTGCTGCGCGAGACGCATTCCATGCGCTACCTGTTCCTGCCCGAGCTGCTCTGGCTGCTGGACGGCGCGGGCTTCGACGCGCTGTCCGACCACCACTGGATGCGCCCCGGCAAGGGGTTGGGGCCGGACAGCTGGTACGGCGCCTTGCTGGCCCGGAGGCGGGCGTGACGGGTCCGTCCGCGCCGCCCCGGGTGGCCATGCTCTGCCGCCGCCACCCCCCGGACACCAGCCCGACCCTGAAGAACGCCGCCGAGGGCTTCGTCGGC
>CAYUIN010000313.1:0-4030 GCA_964444695.1 uncultured Desulfocurvus sp. | reverse complement strand
GCTGAAGGCCCGGAGGCAAACATCCTCACGCCGACCACCCGGCCCGCCAGTCCAATCCCCCCAACCCAACTCAACTCAACCCCACGCCACCCAGCGCCCCCGCGCTATTCCAGCAACCACACCGTCACGTCGGCCCCGGCCTCTATCCCTTCGCTGTCCGCGGCGATGGGCAGCAGTCCCTGGGCTTGGAGCAGGGTCCGCAGCAGTCCGGATTTGCCGAGGATGGGTGTGGCGTTGCCGTCCTCGTCGAGTCGGACGCGGACGTAGTCTTCGCGGCCGGGTTTGGAGTGGACGTTGCGTGTCAGCCGGGCGGTGGTGGTGCGTCGGCGGGTGGTATCGAAGGCCTGCCGGTATCCGGCGAGGTGTTTGAGCAGTGGTTGTCCGAACACGAGCATGACGACTTGCGCGGAGGTGACCTGACCGGGCAGTCCGAACACGGGTTTTTGTCCGACGCGGGCGAGGATGGTGGGTTTTCCGGGGCTGATGGCCACGCCGTGGGCGAGGATTTCGGAGTCCGGCAGGCTGGTGATGGCGTCTTGCGTGAGGTCGCGCAGTCCGATGGAGGAGCCGCCGGACACGAGGACCACGTCGTTTTCGGCCACGGCGCGGTGCAGGGCTTCGCGCAGTGCCTGTTCCTGGTCGGGGACGAGGCCGTAGGCGGTGGGCACGGCTCCGGCGGCGCGGCACAGGGCGGCGAGGGTGTGTGTGTTCACGTCGCGGACCTGTCCGGGGCGCGGGGTCTGGGCCACGGGCACGAGCTCGTCGCCGGTGGACAGGATGCCGACGCGGGGCCGGGCGTGGACGGGTGCGGTCTCGTGGCCCAGGGCGGCGAGCAGGCCGATTTCCTGTGGCCGCAGGACGGTCCCGGCGCCCAGGGCGGTCTGTCCGGCCTCGGCGTCTTCGCCTCGGAGCATGACGTTGTCGGCCGGGGCGGCGGATTTGCGGAATTCGATGGTCCCGGCGCCGAGGTCGGCGGTGTGTTCGACCATGACCACGGCGTCGGCGCCCTGGGGCAGTGTGCCGCCGGTGACGATCCCGGCGCATTGGCCGGGTTCCAGGGTGAAGTCGGGCTGGCGGTCGATGGGCAGTTCGGCGACCAGTTCCAGGTAGCCGGGGTTGGCCTCGCTGGCGCCGAACACGTCGCGGGCGCGCACGGCGAAGCCGTCCATGCAGGAGCGGTCCACCAGCGGCAGGTCTTCGCGGGCGGCGACGTCCGCTGCCAGGGCGCGGCCCAGCAGGGCGTCCAGGGGTGCCGTTTCCGGTGCCAGGGGCGCGAAGCCGCGCAGCAGATCGGCGAACTGGCCGGGGGAGAGAACCTTGAAGAAGCCGCCTTTCACGAGCCGAGTCTCCTGTGTTTCGGTGAGCGGGGTGAACGGGGAATGTAGCGCAGCGCGGCGCAAAAGCAAACGATCGGCCGCAGCGGCAGGATTTGGCACCGGCCGGGGGAGCCTTGCCGCGAAGGCCGGGGCGCTGTATATTGGAGGAGCCTGGAAGACCTGGACTTTTAGGGCGCGTCGCCAACCGCCTGCCGCAGCGAACCCTCCAGGCATTCCAACTGGCTGCGTTGTCGCGGGAAAATGAATTTTGACGGAGCGCTGCTACGCCGCAATGCATTTTCCCTCTCCGCCTTGCCCATTGAAATGCCTGGAGGGTTCGCTACGGCAGGCGATTGGCGACACCCCCGAGGAACAAGGAGCACGGATGAAACGGACGGTCATGGGCCTGGCGGCGCTGGCGGTGCTGGGCGCGGTGCTTGCGGCGGGCTGCGGCGCGGCGCGCGGCGGCGCGCAGCTCGGCCCGGGGGAGCGGCCCCTGGCCTGGGCCTGGGACTGCGGGCCGGGGCCCGCGCTGGTCACGGACTTCCGCGAACCCGACGGGGTCTGGCTGTTCGCGCCGGATTTCTCAGGCAGGCTGGAGCAGACCCGCGCGGCCTCCGGCATCCGCTACGAGGGCGCGGGCCGCCTGTTCTGGGCCAAGGGCGACCAGGCCGTGTACCAGGCGGGCGGCAGGGAATACCAGTGCCGCACGGACGTGGGCCGCTCCTGGTTCGAGGACGCCAAGCTGCGCGGCGCGGATCTGCGGGCCGTGGGCAACGAGCCGGGCTGGGCCCTGGAGATCGGCCCGGAGCGCCTGTTCCTGATCACGGACTACGGCGCGACCCGCCTGGAATTCCCGGCCTCGCCGCCCGAGGTCTCCCAGGCCGGGCGGATCGCCGTGTGGCGCGCCGCCGTGAACGGACACACCCTCGAAGCCCGCATCGAGGGCCGCCCCTGCCGCGACTCCATGAGCGGCGAACATTTCGAAAGCACGGCGCGGCTGGTGCTGGACGGTACGGTCCTGCCCGGCTGCGCCCGGCCGCTGCACTGAGGAGGCACGTGTGCACCGACGCTGGCGCTGGCTGACCCTCGCCCTGGCGGGCATCCTGACGCTGGGCGCGCTGGCCCTCGTGTCCCTGCTGCGTCCGGAGTGGATCGGCCGGACCACGCCCGAACAGCTCGCCCGCCAGGCGGACCGCGTCCTGGCCCGGCGCCTCGGGCCCCTGGGCGAGGCCTGGACCGGCGACCTGCCCCAGATACGCGGCGCCCGGCGCTTCCTGCGCGTGCTCGTCAGCTACTCGCGCACCAATTTCTTCGTGGACGGCGACGACCTGCGCGGCCTCGAATACGAAATGATGCTCCAGTTCGAGGAGTACCTGAACCGCAACGCCCCCGGCAGCGCCGACCGCCTGGCCCTGGTCTTCATCCCCATCCCCTTCGGGCAGCTCCTGAGCGCCCTGGAACAGGGCAAGGGCGACCTCGTCGCCGCCGGGCTGAGCGTCACCCCCGAACGCCAAAAACGCGTCGCCTTCGCCCGGCCCTACATGAAGCACGTCCGCGAAGTCGTCGTCCTCGGCCCCGACGCCCGGCCCGTGCAAACCCTGGACGACCTCGCCGGACGCTCCGTGCACGTCGTCGCGGGCGGCTCCGCCGCCGAACACCTCGCCGCGCTGAACACCACCCTCGCCGCCAAAAACCGCGACGCCATCCGCGTCGTCCAGGCCGAACCCTACATGGAGGCCGGTGACCTGCTGCACCTCGTCAGCGTCGGCGCCTGGAACTACGCCGTCACCGACCTGCACCTCGCACAACTCTGGGCCGCCGCGCTCCCCGGACTCACCGTGCGCGAGGACCTCGTCGTCCACTCCGGCGGACAACTCGCCTGGGCCGTGCGCAAGGACTGCCCCAAGCTCCTGGCCGAGCTCAGCGCCTTCGCCCGCACCGTCCGCCAAGGCACACAGCTCGGCAACGTCCTGCAACGCCGCTACCTGACCCCCGGCGTCCGCTCCCTGAGCGGCGCGGACAACGACGAGATCAGCCGCTTCCGCAGCCTCGAACCCCACTTCCGACACTTCGCCGAGGCCCTGCACTTCGACTGGCTGCGGCTGGCCGCCGTCGCCTACCAGGAATCCCGCTTCCACCAGGACAAGATCAGCCCCGCAGGCGCCATCGGCGTCATGCAGGTCCTGCCCTCCACCGCCAAGATCCCCGTCGTCAACGTCCGCAACATCCACACCGCACGCGGCAACATCCAGGCCGGAGCCCGCTACCTCGCCCACCTGCGCGACGACGTCTTCAACGACCCCGAACTGCCCCAGACCGCACGCATGAACTTCGTCATCGCCGCCTACAACGCCGGGCCCACACGCATCCAAGACCTGCGCCGACAAGCACAAACCCTCGGGCTCGACCCCAACCGCTGGTTCGGCTCCGTCGAATCCCTCGCCGCCGCACAAATCGGACGCGAAACCGTCGAATACGTCCTCGCCGTCAATAAATACTACGCCATCCTCGCCGGACTCGCCGACTACATGACCCGACTCGAAGCTACCGACGAGTTTTAAGGGGGCGGGGCTGAGTTGGTGTGGGCTGGTGTGGGCTGGGCTGGGCAGAGTTGGCTGGGGTGTGGTTCGGAGGGAGGAGTGGCCGGGCGGTTGCTCGGCGTGAGGATGTTTGCCTCCGGCGGCTCAAGGGCTATGGCCCTTGAGAATCCC
>CAYUIN010000312.1:0-4046 GCA_964444695.1 uncultured Desulfocurvus sp. | reverse complement strand
GGTTGGCGCAGGGCGGGTTCACGCAGTGCATGCAGCGCCGGGGGATGTGCACGTCCAGTTCCTGGCCGTCCTTGTGGACCACGGCGGTCTGGATGGTCAGCCAGTTGTACGGGGTCAGGCGCCCGTCCTCGTCGCGGCGCTGGGACCAGTCCTCGACCTTGACCCGCGCCGGGACCATCTTGGGAAACGGCCTGACGGGCTCGGGATACTGGTCCGCGTTCTCCTCACGGCAGGCCTCGACGCAGGCGCCGCAGCCGATGCACTGGGAGAGATCGAACAGGGTGGCCAGCTCCACGCGACCGCCGCCGGAGGCGGCCTCGGCCGGAGCGGGCCCCAGGCCGGAACCGGCGCCGGCCAGCGCGGCCCCGCCAAGTCCCAGGGATTTCAGGAATGCTCTGCGATTCATCGTCTTCCGTCTTGCTGTGCGGCGCGGCCCGGCGGGCGCCGCCGTCTTCCGAAAGGGAGGCCGGGCCGATTATAGACATAGCAGAGGGCGTGCCGGAATGCTACGAACCCCGACGGTAGGTTTTTTACTCGGCGGAATGACAGGAATTTATGTTGGAAAAAGACGGGTGCGCGGCGGCGGTGGCAGGGCGGGACAGGGGCTTGCCCTTACGGAAATTGTACAGTATTTATACAACTGCCTAAACGACTGTTCAAAAATTGGAGCGGCGCATGCACCAGGACGCGGTCCGGCAGTATCTCGAGGACATCATCGAGACCATGAGCGAGGGCCTGTTCATCGTCGGGCCCAACGGGCGGATTTCCATGGTCAACGAATCCCTGGAACGGCTCACGGGGTTCAGCCGCGAGGAGCTGCTGGGCAAGCCCTGCACCGTGTTCAACTGCGACGCCTGCAAGATCTCGCGCCGCGAGGGCCGCGACCACTGGTGCCGCCTGTTCGACGAGAAAAAGCAGAACCGCAAGCACTGCCGCATCGTGCGCAAGGACGGAACCTACGTGAACGTGGTCAAGAACGCCACGCTGCTCATGGAGAACGGCGAGGTCCTGGCCGGGGTGGAGACCCTGACCGACCTCTCGGAGCTGCTGGAAAAGGACCGCAAGATCGAGGAGCTGTCGCGCCTTCTGGACACCGGCTTCCAGGGCATGATCGGCAACTCGCCCGCCATGCTGCACCTGTACACCATCCTGGAAAAGGCCGCCCGCTCCGACGCCCCGGTGATCATCTTCGGCGAGTCCGGCACCGGCAAGGAGCTGGCCGCCCACGCCATCCACGCCCTGGGCCTGCGCGCCGAGCGGCCGTTCATCCAGTTCAACTGCGCGGCGCTGAACGAAAGCCTGCTGGAATCCGAACTCTTCGGCCACGTCAAGGGCGCCTTCACCGGCGCCATCCGCCACCGCGAGGGCCGCTTCGAGGCCGCAGACGGCGGCGACATCTTCCTGGACGAGATCGGCGACGTGCCCCTGGCCACGCAGGTCAAACTGCTGCGGGTCCTGGAATCCGGGCGCATCGAGCGCGTGGGCGAAAACCGCTCCATCGAGGTGGACGTGCGGATCATCACCGCCACCAACCGCGACCTGGAACGCCTGGTGGCCGAGGGCCGCTTCCGCAAGGACTTCTTCTACCGCATCAACGTCATCCCCATCCACGTCCCGCCGCTGCGCCGCCGCGCCGAGGACATCCCCCTGCTGGCGGAACACTTCCTGGAAGACATCCGCGCCCGCACCGGCAAGCCCGTGCACGGCCTGACCCCCGAGGCCCTGCGCCTGATGAGCGCCCACCACTGGCCGGGCAACGTCCGCGAACTCAAGAGCGCCCTGGAATACGCCTGCGTGCTCACGGACACCGGCCCCATCGCCCCCGAGCACCTGCCCCCGTCCCTGGCCGCCGCCTCCGGAGCCTGCCCGCCCCCGGCCCAGGCGTCCCCCGGCCCAGAAGACGGCATTTCACGCCCCGGAACGCAAAATGGGGCGGAAAACTTCCGCCCCGAACTGCCGAAATCGCCCAAGCAGGCACTCATCGACGCCCTGCTTGCCACCGGAGGCAACCAAACCCGCGCCGCCGCCCTGCTGGGCGTCTCGCGCGGGACCGTGGTCAACCGGATGCGCAAGTACGGCATCGACCTGAAGAAGGTCGTCAGCGATGAATTATAATTCGGCAAGATGAATAAAAAAATCCTCTGCAATATCGCATGCATTATCTTCAGGCAAAATCTTTTCAACCAATTTAACCATTGCTTTAAACGCTTGTTTTTCATCTTTTAGGACAACGCTACAAACAGCATGCCCCGAATATTCATGCATTGCAGAAAGTAATCTTTCACCACCACTTTGAGCAATTGATATGACATAACCGCTCGATCTTTCATTTATTTTGTAGTCTTCTTCTGATTCAATTATTGCATTAATTGCATTCTTTAATGTTTCATTCATCTTTTACCTTCACCCCCGTCAGTTAGCATACTTATAAACTCCTCCAACTCGTTGGGCTCGCCGTCCTGGTAGTCGTCGGGATACAGCAGGTTGCGCATCCAGAACACGCTGCCCTGCGACAAGGCCATGCCCGCGCGCTGCGAAAGGTTCTCCAGCTTGGCCTCCACGACATCGCGCACCGGCCCGTCCAGCCCGTCCAGGGCCTCGTCCAGCGTCTCGCCCAGGTCGCGCAAAAGCTCCGCCTTGCGCCGCATGTTGTCCGCCGAGCCCTCGGCGTCGCCGCGCTCGTGCAGCAAAATCTCCGCCTCGCGCTCCAGCTCGCGCACCTGCACCGCCACGTCGTCCAACAACCCCACAATCCGGGCCAGGGCCCCGTTCGATTCGCTCACCTGCTTCTCCTCGCGCCTCGCGACATTTTCCTGTGCAAATTTCTGCGCACCACCTTGCGCGGCCGCGCGCCGGGGCGTATGCCCCCCTCTTTCGCGCCTCAAGACACGGTCCGCCGCACCGGAATTTGACCTGCGTCATACCCCGCCGCCCGGGCCTGTCCCATGATTCGGACCGTACAGCACGGCCCCGAAAAGGAAAAGGACATCCCGACCATGCGACCCGAAAGACCGACCCCCGCCCAACTGCGCCTGACCGTCCAGGCCGCCTTCGCCCTGATCTGCCTGTTCGTGGGCTGGCGCTTCGCCGCCTTCACCGCCTGGGCCACCGGCGCCTCCCAGACCTTCGTCCCCCGCCCGCCGTCCGTGGAGGCCTTCCTGCCCATCAGCGCCTTCATGGCCGCCAAACGCCTGCTGGCCACCGGCGCCTGGGACATGATCCACCCCGCCGGACTGACCATCCTGCTCGCCGCCTGCGCCCTGGCCCTCGTGTTCCGCAAAGGCTTCTGCGGCCACGTCTGCCCCGTGGGACTCGTGCACAACCTCCTGGACCGCGCGGCCCGCCGCCTGCACACCCGGCGCACCCTGCCCCGACGCGCCGCCCTGGCCCTGACCGCCGTCAAATACGCCACCCTCGGCTTCTTCGTGAACGTCGTCTGGCTGCAAATGGACGCCGCCGCCATCGGCCAGTTCCTGCGCGCGCCATACAACCTCGCCGCCGACGCCTCCATGCTGCGCTTCTTCCAACACCCCTCGGCCACCGCCCTCGCCGTCCTCGTCGCCCTGGCCGCCCTGGCCCTGGTCGTGCCCTACTTCTGGTGTCGCTTCCTGTGCCCATACGGCGCCCTGCTCGGGCTCATCGCCCTGGCCTCGCCCCTGGCCATCCGCCGCGACCCCGAAACCTGCACCCAGTGCGGCCGCTGCACCCGCGCCTGCCCCGGCGGCATCCGCGTCCAGGACAAGCTGCGCGTCAACACCCCGGAATGCATCGGCTGCATGCAGTGCACCGGCGCCTGCCCCGTGCCGGACTGCCTGCAACCCACACTCCCGGGCCGCCGCCGCGTCCACTTCGCCCTGGCCGCCCTGGGCTGCGTCGCCCTGCTCGCCGCCGCCATCGCCTGGGCCCAAGCCACCGGCCACTGGCAAACCACCCTGCCCCCCGAACTCCTGGCCCGCTTCTACCGCATGGCGCTCTAGCGCCCGGGGCGGGAGGAGGAGGACCGGCGGGGCGGTTGCCCGGCGTGAGGCAGGGGCCTCCGGCGGCTT
>CAYUIN010000311.1:0-4054 GCA_964444695.1 uncultured Desulfocurvus sp. | reverse complement strand
AGATCGGCGTGGAGACCGGCGGGTCCAATGTCCAGTTCGCGATCAACCCCGAGGACGGCGAGCTGATCATCATCGAGATGAACCCGCGCGTGTCGCGCTCCTCGGCCCTGGCCTCCAAGGCCACGGGCTTCCCCATCGCCAAGATCGCGGCCAAGCTGGCCGTGGGCTACACCCTGGACGAGATTCCCAACGACATCACCCGGGAGACCATGGCCTCCTTCGAGCCGACCATCGACTACTGCGTGGTCAAGATCCCCCGGCTGACCTTCGAGAAGTTCCCAGGGGCCGAGGACTTCCTGACCACCTCCATGAAGTCCGTGGGCGAGGCCATGAGCATCGGCCGGACCTTCAAGGAGGCCCTGCAGAAGGGCCTGCGCTCCCTGGAGATCGGCATGCCCGGCCTGGGCAAGCGCTTCGAGCCCCGCTGCATGGAGCGCGAGGAGGTCATGGCCAAGCTGCGCAAGCCCAATTCCCAGCGCCTCTTCTACCTGCGCCACGCCATCCACTGCGGCATGACCCTGGAGGAGATTCACGAGGCCACGAAGATCGATCCCTGGTTCCTGCGCCAGATCAACCAGATCGTGGAGGTGGAGGCCGAGCTCAAGCAGTTCGCCCTGGACGAGTCAGTGTCCGCCGGCAACCCGGCCGTGCGGCCCATGCTGCGCAAGGCCAAGGAGTACGGCTTCTCCGACGTCCAGCTGGCCGCCCTGTGGAAGCGCTCCGAGGCCGACGTCCGCCGCCTGCGCAAGGAGCTGGAGATCAAGCCCACCTACTACCTGGTGGACACCTGCGCGGCCGAGTTCGAGGCCTACACCCCGTATTTCTACTCCACCTACGAGCGCGGCCGCGAGGTCAACCCCGGGGTGGGGCGCAAGATCATGATCCTGGGCGGCGGCCCCAACCGCATCGGCCAGGGCATCGAGTTCGACTACTGCTGCGTGCACGCCTCCTACGCCCTGCGCGAGATGGGCGTGACCTCCATCATGGTCAACTCCAACCCGGAGACCGTGTCCACGGACTACGACACCTCGGACAAGCTCTACTTCGAGCCCCTGACCCTGGAGGACGTGCTGAACATCGTGGAGTTCGAGCGGCCCGAGGGAGTCATCGTGCAGTTCGGCGGCCAGACCCCGCTCAACCTGGCCGTGCCTCTGCTGCGCAACGGGGTCAGGATCATGGGCACCTCGCCCGACTCCATCGACCGCGCCGAGGACCGCGAGCGCTTCCAGGCCCTGCTCAAGAAGCTCGGCCTGCTCCAGCCGGACAACGGCACGGCCATGAGCGTCGAGGAGGCCGTGCGCGCCGCCGGGAGCATCGGCTACCCCGTGGTCGTGCGCCCCAGCTACGTGCTGGGCGGCCGGGCCATGCAGGTGGTCTACGGCGAGGACGAGCTGCGCGGCTACTTCCAGAACGAGGTCCAGGTCGCCCCCGAGCACCCGATCCTCATCGACAAGTTCCTGGAAAACGCCATCGAGGTGGACGTGGACGCCCTGTCCGACGGCACGGACGTGTACGTGGCGGGCATCATGGAACACATCGAGGAGGCGGGCATCCACTCCGGCGACTCGGCCTGCGTCATCCCGCCGCACACGCTGTCGGCGGAGATCGTGGCCGAGATCGAGCGTCAGACCGTGGCCCTGGCCCTGGAACTGAACGTCGTCGGCCTGATGAACATCCAGTTCGCGGTCAAGGACGGCGAGATCTTCATCCTGGAAGTGAACCCGCGCGCCTCGCGCACGGCGCCCTTCGTCTCCAAGGCCACGGGCGTTCCGCTGCCCAAGCTGGCCACCAAGGTCATGCTGGGCCAGAAGGTCCGCGACCTGGACCCCTGGTCCATGCGCAAGGGCGGGCACGTCTCGGTCGAGGAGTCGGTGTTCCCCTTCAACCGCTTCCCGGGCGTGGACGTCCTGCTCGGCCCGGAGATGAAGTCCACCGGCGAGGTCATGGGCGTGGACTCCAGCTTCGGCAAGGCCTTCCTCAAGGCCCAGCTGGGCGCCGGGCAGAAGCTGCCGGGCGCCGGGCGGGTGTTCATCTCCGTGAACGACCGCGACAAGCAGGCCATGGCCCCGGTGGCCAGGACCTTCCACGAGCTGGGCTTCACCGTGGTCGCCACGCGCGGCACCGGGGAGTTCCTGGCCGCGCAGGGCGTGCCCAGCGAGTTCGTGTTCAAGGTCTACGAAGGCCGCCCGCACATCGTGGACCGCATCAAGAACGGCGAGATCGACCTGGTGATCAACACCGCCTCGGGCAAGAAGACCATCAACGATTCCTCGGCCATCCGCCAGACCACGCTGCTCTACAACGTGCCCTACACCACGACCCTGGCGGGGGCCAAGGCAATGGCCCAGGCCATCAAGGAAAACAGCGAGGGCGGGACGGACGTCCGCAGCCTTCAGGAATATTACGGCTAGCCCGCACGGAGCCTGCCGCCAAACAACCAGCCACGGCGAGACGATGAAACGAGAGTATTGCGGCCTGTTCGGCATCTACAACCATCCGGAAGCCGCCCGGATGACCTATTTCGGCCTGTATGCCCAGCAGCACAGGGGGCAGGAGAGCGCGGGCATCGTCACCTGGGACGGCGCGGGCATCCGCGAGCAGAAGGGCATGGGCCTGGTGGCCGAGGTCTTCTCCGAGCGCCACCTGGGCAAGGAACTCAAGGGCGACGTGGCCGTGGGCCACATCCGCTACTCCACCACCGGCGCCTCGCTGATCCGCAACGCCCAGCCGCTTTTGGTGCGCTTCGGCGACACGCAGGTGGCCATCGCCCACAACGGCAACCTGGTCAACGCCCTGGAGCTGCGCCAGGAGTTGGAGCAAAGGGGCGCCATCTTCCAGACGACCATGGACTCCGAGGTCATCGTGCACCTCATCGCGCGCAACATCATGCGCGAGGGCATGGACATCGAGGCCGCCGTGGCCGCCGCCTGCCGCAAGGTGCGCGGCGCCTTCAGCCTGCTGATCCTGGCGGGCGAGAAGCTCATCGCCGTCAAGGACCCCAACGGCTTCCGGCCCCTGGCCCTGGGCCGCATGGGCGATTCCTACGTCCTGGCCAGCGAGACCTGCGCCTTCGACCTGCTGGAGGCCGAGTACATCCGGCCCATCGAGCCCGGCGAGATGCTGGTCATCGACTCCGCGGGCCAGCGCAGCATGCGCTACGTGGAGAAGAACGGCACCAGCCAGTGCATCTTCGAGCTGATCTACTTCGCCCGGCCCGACTCCATCGTCTTCGGCCAGACCGTGTACGAGCGGCGCAAGGCCATGGGCAAGGCCCTGGCCCGCGAGGCGCCCGTGGACGCGGATTTCGTGATGCCCTTCCCGGATTCGGGAGTGTACGCCTGCGTGGGCTACGCCCAGGAATCCGGCCTGCCCTACGAGCACTGCATGATCCGCAACCACTACGTGGGCCGGACCTTCATCCAGCCCTCGCAGGACATGCGCGACTTCTCCACCCGCATGAAGCTCAACCCCGTGCGCAGCATGGTCCAGGGCAAGCGCGTGGTGGTGGTCGAGGACTCCATCGTGCGCGGCACGACCATCCGCACCCGCGTCAAGAAGCTGCGCGAGCTGGGCGCGCGCGAGATCCACATGCGGGTCTCCTGCCCGGCCATCATCTCGCCCTGCTTCTACGGCATCGACTTCTCCAGCAAGGGCGAGCTGATCGCGGCCAACCACTCCGTGGAGGACATCGCCCGCTACATCGGGCTGGACAGCCTGCACTACCTGAGCGTGGAGGGCCTGCTGTCCTCCGTGGAGCAGCCGAAGGACTTCTGCCTGGCCTGCTTCACCGGGGACTACCCGCTGGAGCCCTGCGCGGGCGCGGGCAAGATGTGCCTGGAAAAGGACCGGGCGCTCAACTGGTAGCCGGGGACGAGGGGACGCGACGTGGGACCGAAGGCATATGAGCGCGACTGGCTGGAACTGGCCCGAGAGGTGATCGACATCGAGGCCGCCGGGCTCGCGCGCGTGCGCGGCGAGCTGGACGAGAGCTTCGTCCATAATGAATATATAAAGAGCAATAAATGACAGCAGAGTGATGATGACAATCACCCAG
>CAYUIN010000310.1:0-4065 GCA_964444695.1 uncultured Desulfocurvus sp. | reverse complement strand
GGGCGGCCTCGATGGCGGCGTTGAGCGCCAGCAGGTTGGTCTGGTCGGCGATGTCCGAAATGACGTCGATGATGTTGCCGATGCCCTCGGCCTGGGCGCCCAGGCCGTCCATGGACCCGGCCAGCTCGTCCACGATCAGGCGCAGCCCGTCCACGGCCCCGGCGGTGCGGCGCACCACCTCGGCCCCCTCGCGGGCCTTCTCGCTGGAGGCGTCGGCGTTCCTTGCGGCGTCGGCGGCGTTGCGCGCCACGTCCAGCACGCTCTGGTTCATCTGCTCCATGGACACGGTGGTCTCGCGCACGCGGGCGTGCTGCCGGGCGCTGCCCTCGGACACGTCCTCCACGCGGCCGGAAAGGTCCGCCGCCGCGCGGGCCAGCCCGGCGCTGGCCTCGTTGATGCGCCCGCCCAGGGCCACCAGCCGTTCCAGCTTCTCCTTGATCTCCTGCTCCTGGCCCACCAGGTCCGTGACGTCCTTGGCCACCACCAGGTAGCCGATGCGGTCGCCGTGGCAGTCGTGCAGCACGTCGCCCACGGGCTTGATATGCCGCGTCTGCCCGCGCACGGTCAGGGTCACGACCCGGGACTCGAACTGGTCCTGGAGCTCGCGGGCCCGGCACATGGCGCAGTCGTCCGTGCCGCAGACGGAGGTGTCGAAGATCTCGCGGCAGGCGCGGCCGCGCACGGCGTCGGCGTCCAGGCCGGAAATGTCCGCCACCTGGCGGTTGGCGTGCAGGATGCGGCCCTCGTCGTCCACGGCGAACACGGCGTCGGGCACGGCGTCGAGCATGTTCAGGTAGCCCTTGCCCACGCAGAGCAGCTCGGCCACCCGGCCGCACACGGCGTTGAAGCCCCGGCTGAGCACGGCCAGCTCCCCGGGCGCCTCGTCCATGCACTTGCTGAAGCTCTCGCGGTTGCCCACCAGGGCCTCCATGCGCGCCGCGAACGGCGCCAGCGAACGCCGAAGCGCCCACCAGGCCCCGGCGGTCAACCCCAGGGCCGCCGCCGCCAGCCCGGCCCCGGCCGCCCCGGCCCAGGCGGATGTTCCGAACAGCGCGAGAACGCAGACCATGGCCAACTGGACCGCCAGGGCGGCCACGAACAGCACACGAACGAGCATCTTCCCTCCGCACAGGACAGGACAAGGGGGCTTGCCGCCCGCGCCCCCACGCGCAAGGCGGACACGCCGCCGTTGTAAGCAGAAAACGAGGGTCCAGTAAAGGGCCGCCGGTACTGGGCAAACTCGCGACGCACCCCCGCGCGCAAATACACCGCCCCGGCGCCGCGCACCGGACCCGCCGGGAAGCGCCAACAAGGACGCCCCGCCCCACCGCGCCCGCCGCAATCCCGCGCCGCAGCAGCGACCGCCGGGCATGGGCTGCCCCGGCCCGATTCCATACCTCCAGAGTATGTTTAATAGTTTCGGCGTGTTGCTTCACATTTATCGCGGACTGCCCTATAGACTGGAAGCAGTCGCCCGCGCGCAGCGCCCGGGCCGAGGAGCCGTCGCCCATGTCCACGCATCTGTTCATCGCCAACCTGCCCTTCTCCGCCTCGGAGGAGGACGTGCGCGCCCTGTTCGCGGAGCACGGCACCGTGCGCCGGGTGCGCCTGGTGGCGGACCGCTTCAGCGGCCAGCCGCGCGGCTTCGGCTTCGTGGAGCTGGAGGGCGACTGCGCCGAGAGCGCCATCGCCGCCCTGTCCGGCACGCGCTGGGGCGGGCGCGAGCTGCGGGTGGACGTGGCCCGCGAGCCCCGGGCCGACGCCGGATGACCCCGAATTTCGCCTCACCCATCATCCCACCCGGAAGCCCCGCCCGCGCGGGGCTTCCCTTTTGCGCCCCGCCGGGCTATGGCAGCGCACACCTTGCCCGGACGGCCCCGGGCGCCTATACTGGCCCACCGCACACACCTTTTCACCGGAGACCCCGATGACCGCATCGCCGCAGACCGCTCCCCGCCGCGCCCCGGCCGTCCTCACGGCCCTGGTCCTCATGGCTTTGGCCCTGTGGGCCTGGCCCGCCCCGGCCCGGGCGGCCCTGTCCGTGCGCCTGGGCATCGTGACCACGCCCGGCAGCGCCCAGCACGTCTGCGCGGAAAAATTCCGCGAACTGGTGGCCGAGCGTTCGGGCGGCGCCGTCGAGGTCAAGGTCTTCCACAGCGGCTCCCTGGGCACGGAGACGGACATCCTGCAACAGGTCCAGATGGGCGCCGTGGACATGGCGATCATCACCCTGGGCCCGCTGGACACCTTCGTGCCCGAGGTCGGCGTGGTCAGCTTCCCGTTCCTGTTCAAGGACTACGACCAGGTGGACCGCGTGCTGGACGGCGCCCCGGGGGCCGAGGTCCTGGCGGCGCTCGAACGCGCGGGATTCAAGGGCCTGGCCTTCTCCGAGAACGGCTTCCGCAACCTGACCAATTCCGTGCGCCCGGTGCACGCCGTGGACGACGTGCGCGGCCTGAAGATCCGGGTCATGGAGTCCACCCTGCACAAGACCCTGTGGAAGGAGCTGGGCGCCAACCCGACGCCCATGGGCTGGCCCATCTACACCGAGCTGTCCCAGGGCACCATCGACGGCCAGGAGAACCCGCTGTCCGTGATCTGGGTCTACAAGCTGTTCGAGGTCCAGAAGTACCTGTCCCTCACCGGGCACGTGTACTCGGCCCACGTGGACCTGGCGGGGCTGGCCTGGTGGAACGGGCTGGACGAGGCGACCCGCGCCCTGCTGGCCGCGGCCATGAAGGACGCCGCCGCCTACCAGCGGGCCTGGAACAGGTCCAACGTGGCCGATTTCCTGGCCAAGCTGGAGCACAGCGGGATGGTGGTGGACGAGCACCCCGACCTGGAGAGCTTCAAGGCCCGGGCCCGGGCCCTGGCCGGGATGCCCGAATACGCCGCGCCGCGCACCAAGGCCCTGCTCGACAAGTTCCTGGACGCCACGCGCTGAGCCGACGGGCTGCCGATCCGAAGAATCACCACGAAGGACACAGACAAGGAGACGACACCATGAAACAATCCCTGGGAGCCAAGACCCTGGCCGTGCCCACTCCGGTGTGGTGCGTCGGGGCCTACGACGAGGCCGGAAAGCCCAACGTGATGACCATCGCCTGGGGCGGCATCTGCTGCTCCAAGCCGCCGATGCTCACCGTGTCCCTGCGCCAGGCCACGTACACCTACGGCTGCATCATGGCGCGCGGGGCCTACACCGTGTCCGTGCCCAGCTCGCGCTACGCCGCCGAGGCGGACTTCTTCGGCATCGCCTCGGGCCGCGACGTGGACAAGTTCGCCGCCACCGGGCTTACGCCCCAGCGCGCCGAATTCGTGGACGCGCCCTACGTGGCCGAGTTCCCCATGGTCATCGAATGCAAGGTCTTCAAGACCGTGGAGCTGGGCCTGCACACCCAGTTCGTGGGCGAGATCATGGACGTCAAGGTGGACGCCCCGGCCCTGGACGGCGCGGGCAAGCCGAGCCTGGCGGGCATCGACCCGCTGGTCTTCGCGCCCGAGGTGCGGGACTATTTCCGCATCGGCGCCCCGGTGGGCAACGCCTTTTCCTGCGGCCGCAAGCTGGTCAAGTAGCGCCCGGAGCACGCCGTGCACCCCGCCCGCCTGCCCCGCGCGGCCAGCGCCGCCCTGGACGCCGTCTGCCGCGTGCTGACCGGCGCGCTGGGCGCGGGCATGGCCGGGGTCATCGCCCTGCAGGTCTTCTTCCGCTACGCGCTGAACGACTCCCTGTTCTGGTCCGAGGAGCTGGGCCGCATCCTGCTGGTCTGGCTGACCTTCGTCGGGGCCTGCGTAGCCTGGCGGCGCGGGGCGCACATCGGCGTGGACGCGCTCACCGCGCGGCTGCCCGGGCCCGCCCGGCGCGCGGCGCGGGCCGTGGGGCTGCTGGTCTGCCTGGTCTTCTTCGCGGCCATGGCCGTGTACGGCTGGCGCTACATGCGCCTGGTCGGCGCGCAGACCACGCCCGCCCTGGGCTGGCCCATGTCCCTGCCCGTGGCCGCGGTGCCCCTGGCCGGGGCGGTCATGGCCCTGCACGCCCTGGCGGACCTGCTGGACGGCGCCGAT
>CAYUIN010000309.1:1737-4066 GCA_964444695.1 uncultured Desulfocurvus sp. | reverse complement strand
CCGCCACCAACTGCGCCCCCGAGGAGCGCGGCTCCGAGATCATGCCCACCGAGCCTTACCTGCTCGGCTCCCACTCCGGCTGCTGCGGCATCTGGGTGTCCGGTCCGGACGAAGCCTGGGTTCCCGAGGACTACAAGGTCCGCGCGGACAACGGCAAGGTCTACAACCGCATGACCTCCGTGAACGGCCTGTGGACCTGCGCTGACGGCGTCGGCGCTTCCGGCCACAAGTTCTCCTCCGGCTCCCACGCCGAGGGTCGTATCGTCGGCAAGCAGATGGTGCGCTGGTACGTGGATCACAAGGACTTCAAGCCCACTCTGAAGGAGAGCGCTGAGGACCTGAAGAAGGAGATCTACCGTCCGTACTACAACTACCTGGCCGGCAAGGATGCCTCGACTGACCCCGTGGTCAACCCCGAGTACATCACTCCGAAGAACTTCATGATGCGCCTCGTCAAGTGCACCGACGAGTACGGCGCGGGTGTGGGCACCTACTACACCACCTCCGCCGCCCTGCTCGACATGGGCTTCTGGCTCATGGACATGCTGGAGGAGGACTCCAAGAAGCTGGCCGCCCGTGACCTGCACGAGCTGCTGCGCTGCTGGGAGAACTACCACCGCCTGTGGACCGTGCGCCTGCACATGCAGCACATCCGGTTCCGCGAAGAGACCCGCTACCCCGGCTTCTACTACCGCGGCGACTTCATGGGCCTGGACGATGCCAAGTGGAAGTGCTTCGTGAACTCCGTGTACGACCCCGAGAAGGGCGAGACGAAGATCTTCAAGAAGCCCTACTACCAGATCATCCCTGCCTAGTGATGTAAGGTAATTGAGGTGGCCGCGGACCCGCCCGCGGGTTCGCGGCCACCCTTTTCTTACCACGCAAGGTAGCATGAAAAATGGTCTAAGCCTGAGCCGTACATAGCGATATTGTTCAGGCTTAGGCCATTTTTAACAGCCTGGCCGGAACCTGATTTAGGGAGGAACAACATGCCAAACACCAGCGTGCTCGTCGTCGGTGGCGGTTTCAGCGGCATCACCGCCGCCCTGGAAGCCGCGGAGATCGGACACGAGGTCTATCTCGTCGAGAAAACGCCGTTTCTGGGTGGCCGTGTAGCACAGCTCAACAAATACTTTCCCAAGCTGTGCCCGCCGTCCTGCGGACTGGAAATCCAATTCCAGCGCATCAAGAAGAACAAGAACGTCAAGGTCTTCACCCTGGCCGAGGTGGTTTCCGTCACCGGCCAGAAGGGTGACTACACCGTGAAGATCAAGGTCCGCCCCCGTTACACCGCCCCCAACAGCGCCGACCTCTCCGAGCTGGCCGCCGAGATCACCGGCGGCGCCAAGAGCGATTTCGAGTTCGGCCTGACCAAGCGCGGCGCGCTGCACCTGGACATGCCCTTCGCCTTCCCGGCCCGCTACGTCCTTGAAAAGGACGAACTGAAGTCCGCCGACCTCGAAGCCATCGAGGACAACGAGTTCATCGACCTGACCGAGGAAGAGAAGACGGTCGAGGTGAGCGTCGGTTCCATCGTCATCGCCACCGGCTGGAAGCCCTACGACATGACGAACCTGACCAACCTCGGCGCCGGTCAGATCGAGAACTGCATCTCCAACATGCAGATGGAGCGCCTGGCCTCCCCGTGCGGCCCCACCGGCGGCAAGATCCAGCGCCCCTCCGACGGCGCCGCGCCCAAGAAGATCGCCTTCGTGCAGTGCGCGGGCTCGCGCGACGAGAACCACCTGAACTACTGCTCCTACATCTGCTGCATGGCTTCGCTCAAGCAGGCCACCTACGTGCGCGAGCAGTATCCGGACGCCCAGGTCACCATCTTCTACATCGACCTGCGCACCCCGGAGCGCTACCAGAAATTCCGCTCCCGCGTCCTTGAGGACGAGGGCATCCGTACCGTCAAGGGCAAGGTCGCCGCGGCCGCCCAGGGCGAGGGCGGCAAGGTCATCCTCACCGTCGAGGACGCCGTGGCCGCCACCAAGTCCAACGAAGAGTTCGATCTCGTCGTTCTCGCGACCGGAATGCAGCCCACGCTGTCCGGCGAGCAGCTGCCCATCGACGTCACCGTCGACGAGGACGGCTTCGTCGTCGGCGGCGAGGACAAGGGCATCTTCGCCGCGGGCTGCGCGAAGAAGCCGCTGGACGTGATGAAATCCGCCCAGTCGGGCACCGGCGCCGCGATGAAGGCGATCGAAACGGTGAGGAGGTAAATACGATGGCCGAGAAAATTGGTGTCTACTTTGACGAATCCGCCATCGGCCCGTACCTCGACGTGCAGGAACTGGCCGAGTTCGTAAAGACCCGGTGGAGCGCC
>CAYUIN010000309.1:0-1637 GCA_964444695.1 uncultured Desulfocurvus sp. | reverse complement strand
CCCGTACCTCGACGTGCAGGAACTGGCCGAGTTCGTAAAGACCCGGTGGAGCGCCGTCTGTCCCGTGGTCGCCACCAGCCCCATCCTGGCCGGTGAACAGGGCCGCGCCCAGATCGAAGCCGACATCGAGGCCGGGACCATCGACGGCGTCGTGATCTGCGGCTCCTCGCCCCGCGTCGACTGGCAGTTCTACGACTTCGGCGTGACCCCGGTGGAGCGCGTCAACCTGCGCGAGCAGTGCGGCATGTGCTTCCCCGAGGGCGACGACGAAGAGCTCAAGAAGCTGATGGCCATCGACTACATCAACATGGGCGTCATCAAGCTCCAGAAGACCTCCATTCCCCAGCCCGAGCAGATCGAGACCGTGCGCACCGTCCTGGTGGTCGGCGGCGGCTGGACCGGCCTGCACGCCGCGCTGCACGCGGCCGGCGGCGGGGTGGACGTGATCCTGCTGGAAAAGGACGACAAGCTGGGCGGCAAGGCGCTGAACATGTACAAGACCGCGCCCCTGACGCCCCCCTACACCACCGCCCACGAGACCGGCATCGAGGGCATCATCGCCCAGGTGCAGGCCAACGCCAAGATCGAGATCGTGACCGGCGCCACCCTGGAGGCCCTTGAGGGCGCTCCCGGCTCCTACACCGCCAAGCTCTCCAACGGCACCGAGAAGGCCGTGGGCGCCGTGATCCTGGCCGCGGGCTGGGTGCCGCAGAGCGGCAAGATGCTGGCTCCCTTCGGCTACGGCTCCATCCCCGGCGTGGTCACCAGCTCCGAGTTCGAGACCATGATGAAGGACGGCAAGATGACCGCCAAGAAGGTCGCCTTCGTCCTGAACACCGCCAAGCTCGAGCCCAAGGACCTCTTCAAGCCGATGTGCGAGCCCGAAGAGGCCGCCGCCGAGGGCGAAGAGGAAGAAGCCGCCGCGTTCACCGACCTCGAAAGCAAACGCCACCTGCCCTACGCCAGCTCCGTGAACTCCGTGGTCGCCCTCAAGCAGGCCGGCTACGTCCGCGAACTGGACGACAACGGCCAGGCCTACATCATCTATGAAGACATGATGGTCCAGGGCATCCACGAGCGCTACTACAAGGCCGCTCAGGACGACCCGGGCGTGATGCTCACCAAGGGCTACGTGTCCAAGGTCGAGGCCGACGGCGACGGCGTGCTGATCACCGTGAAGAACACGCTGATCGGCATGGACTTCGAACTGAAGGCCGACATGCTGGTCCTGCCCACGGGCATCGTGCCCGCCACGGCCAAGGACCCGGTCATGAACTTCGTCTACCGCCAGGGCCCCGGCTTCCCGGACCTGGAGCTGTTCGACGGGTTCTGCGACTCCAACTACATCTGCTTCCCGTACGAGACGCGCCGCACCGGCGTGTACGCGGCGGGCGCCGTGCGCCAGCCGATGCTCATGGACAGCGCGGAAGAAGACGCCGCCGGCGCCGCCCTGAAGGCCATCCAGTGCATCGAGTCCGCCAACCGCGGCGTCTCCGTGCACCCGCGCTCGGGCGACCTGACGTATCCGAAGTTCAACTTCGTGCGCTGCACCCAGTGCAAACGCTGCACCGAGGAATGCCCGTTCGGCGCCCTGGACGACGACGAGAAGGGCACGCCCAAGCCGAACCCCACGCGCT
>CAYUIN010000308.1:0-4067 GCA_964444695.1 uncultured Desulfocurvus sp. | reverse complement strand
AAAAAAGCCCCCGGTCCGTCAGGACAGGGGGCTTTTTACGCCCCGCGCGCCGCGCCCGGGGCCCGGGCCCTGCGGGCTAGCGCAGCTCCAGCAGCCGTCCGAACTTGCGGTCCTCGGTCATGATATGATCGATAAGCCAGTTCTTGAAGAACACCAGGAACTCGCCGTCCGCGCCCTCGGCCCCGGCCAGGAAGCGCTTGGCCTTGGCCTGGATCTCGGCCATCAGCTGCTCGTGCAGCCCCTTGTGGTATTCCAGCTCGGGGAAGCCCAGGTCCTTGTACCAGCCGATCTCGCGGGAGAAATGCGCGGCGGTGAATCCGACGAGGCGCCGCAGGGCGGCCTCCAGCTCCCGCTCGGGCCGTCCCGCCAGCAGCGCCTGATAGACCTTGTCCGCCGCGTCCAGCAGCTGCTTGTGGTCCTTGTCCTGCGGCGGGTAGCCGGTGCTGTATTCCCGCCGCCAGCGGAACAGGGCGCGCTCGTCCCCGGTGGCGTCCACGATGGTGGCCATGCGCTGGCGGTACGTCTCGAACAACTTCCAGCGCACGGTGGGGATGTCCCGTAGCACGCCCGCGTGGATCACCTGGACCAGGACCTCCGTGCGCGCCGTGGCCGTGGTGATGCAGGGGATGCCGAACAGCACGTAGCCCTCGCCGAAGAAATCCCCGGGTCGAAGCTCGTCCACCAGCAGCCGGTCGTAGCACAGCTCCACGCCGCCCTCGGCGAGGACGTAGATGGCCGGATCGGCCCCGAAGGCGATGACCTCGCCCCGGGCGAAGCGCGCCGGGACCATGGACTCCGCCAGCGCGTTCTGCACCGAGGTGGACAGGGCCTCGCTGAACAGCCAGGTGTCGCGCAAAAAGACCCGCGCGGCCTGCTGCTCGCGGAAGCTCCCGGTGAGGTCGTTGTCCGCCAGGACCGCGCCCAGCAGCGCCATGGGCAGGCGCAGGGCGCGGACGTAGGTCTTGGCCCGGTAGGTGCCGCCCGGGCCGTCCGTGAACCCGGGCAGCTCGCCCACCAGGGCCCCGGCCGACAGCACGGTGCCCACCCCGCGCCCGCTGTCCAGAAGCTCCACCACGCCGGTGACGATGAGCAGGGCCTCCTTCCGCCGCTGGCCGCATTTGAAGAGGATCGTCTCGGGGCTCACGGTGATCACGTCGCCGTTCATGAGCATCTTCAGCTCGTGCTGGCGCACCCGGGGCAGATAGTCGCGCAGGTAGCGGTAGGCCTTGGAGCGGATGTTGTCCTGCGTGCCCTCGATGAGCACGTCCGTGGTCCCGAAGACCGCGCCGGAGCCGATCTCCTTCTGGCGGTCCGTCAGCGGCAGGGCCGTGTGGGAAAGGATGATCCGCCGGGCCGGGTCACCCGCGAAGTCCTCGGCGTCGCCATGGATCAGCCCGCCGCCGATGTCGATCTTCTTGATGTCCGCCCGCGCGTGGTAGGCCTTCCAGGTCCTGTCGTACAGCCTGCGCGAGATGCCCGGCCGGTCCGGGTCGTCCTCCAGGAAACGGTCCAGCACGCGGCGGCTGGCCAGATCGGCCAGGTGCGCGTACACGCGGTGGCCGTCCTCGCTCAGGGCGCGGAAGAAGAACACCGTCGTCTCCACCGGATGCGGCGAGAACACCGGCCGCACCCCCAGCCCGGAGACGTCGTTCCAGACGTTCTCCTTCAGGGTGTGGATCTCGAAATAGCGCTCGAACTCGCTCTCCGGGCGCGAGAGCAGCGCGGCCCACTTCTTGGCCACCGAGGCCCGTACGGCGGCGGTGGCGTAGTGCCGGATGCGGTGGTCGGCGCGCATCAGCGTGGTCAGGCCGCAGAAATGGTCGTCGTGGGCGTGGGTGTGGAACACGCCGTGCACCTCGTTGACGCCGATGCCCAGCGCCGCCAGCGTGTGCTCGATGTTCGGCCCCGCGTCGATGAGGTAGATCTCGCCCTGGAAGACGATGATCGAGGACATGGCCGGGCGGTTCACGTCCCAGCCGTCGCCGTCGCCGGAATGAACCACGGCGAAATACGGCCGCCCGATGTTGTGGTGCGCCAGCGGATACGGCGAGGGGTAGCCGACCCCGCGCGGCAGGTTCAGGTCCACCGCCACGGCCTCGCCCCCGTAGGCGAACTCGAAGACGTTGTGCGCCACCCGCCGCACCGTGGCTCCGTCGCGGACCTCCACCGGCGCCGAGCCCACGGACAGCGTGTCCAGGAACTCCTCGCTGGAACGGATGGCCCCGAAGGCGAAGCGCAGCTTGATGCGCATCTCCTCGCGCGCCCGGGCCCGGGTCATCCCGGCGGCCAGCAGCTCGCGCTCGCTGGCCAGCCCGTAGTTGCCCCGGTGGATGTAGCGCATCTGCGCCTGGACCTGCGCTTCCGCCCCCAGCAGCAGGGGCTTGCGCCCGGTGTTGTTGGGGTGCCCCGGCAGGAGCATCCCCTGCCGGTAGAGCATCTGCAGGACGGGAAATTCCGCGAGGTTGGAAAACGCGCCGTTCTGGATCAGGGAGTCGGAAAGCAGGATGGCGTTGGGCCCCGACTCGCAGGCGACCCCGCCCCGCTCCACGGGCACCACCAGGCCCCGGCGCATGAGGTGCTTGATGCTGTCCGCCGGACAACCGCACAGGATGGACAGCCCGGCGGCCGGAATCTCCACCCAAAAGACCCCGGGAGCCACGTCGATCTTGCGTATCTGCGCCACGCTCCTCCTCCTTTCCCAGCCCCTCGCCCCCGAGACTACCCGCATTCCCGCCCCCGGCTCAATGCAAATCTCCCCTTTTCCCCCGCCCCCCGCCCCCTGGCGCGGGGCCGGGACGAAAAAAGCCCCCGGTCCGCAGGGACCGGGGGCCTTCGTTCGCATTGTCCGGGGCGCGGCCCGGCGCGGGGCTAGTCCTCGGCGCCGTCCTCGTCCGCCTCGTCGATGCCCGGGCGCAGCAGCCGCGCCAGGGCGTAGCCGCCCGAGACGTTCTTCAGGTTCCCGAAGCCCTTCTCGCGCAGGTAGAGCTGGCTCTCGTAGGAGCGCAGGCCCGTGTTGCAGAACACGTGCAGCCGCCGGTCCGTGGGCACTTCGTCCAGCCGGTCGGGCAGCTCGTCCTGGGGGATGGAGATCCAGCGGTCCGCGCCGTAGCGGGCCTGGAACTTCTTGGCCACCTTGTTGGCCCGCACGTCCAGGAAGGTCACGTCCTCGTCCTCCAAAAGACGCAGGAACTCCATCGGATCGATGGGATCGGAATAGCCGTCCAGCACGTTCTTGAGCGCATTGGCCGCGGCGTTGACGATGTCCATGGCCGAGGCGTACGGCGGCGCGTAGCCCACCTCCAGGTTGGAGATGTCGTCCAGGTCCGGCTTGTGCGGCAGCAGCGCCGCCACCGCGTCCACCCGCGCCTTGACCGCGTCGCCCGCCGAACCGGCGGCCTCCACGCCCAGCACCCGGCGCGTCTTGCGGTCCGCGATCAGCGTCATGTACATCAGGTCGTTGCCCGGGAAGAAATGCGCCCGGTCCGCCATGACCACCATCCCGGCCTCGGCGTCGAACCCGGCGGCCAACGCCTGGCGCAGGGTCAGGCCCGCCTTGGCGATGCCCAGCTCGAAGGCCTTGAGGCAGAACGTGCCCACCGCGCCCTCGAAACGCTCGTTGCCGCCCGCCACGTTGGTGCCGATCACCCGGCCCTGGCGGTTGGCCAGCGAGCCCAGCGGCAGATGCATGGTCCCGCCGCTGATCAGGTTGCGCAGCTCCACGCAGTCGCCGCCCGCATAGATGTTCGGGTCCGAAGTGCGCATCCGGGCGTCCACCAGCAGCCCGCCGAACGGGCCCACGGCCAGCCCGGCCTCGCGCGCCAGTTGCGTGTTGGGCCGCGCGCCGACGCCGAAGATCACCAGCTGGCACTCGATCTCGCCCTTGTCCGTCTTCACGGCGCGCACGCCGCCCTGCCCGTCGTCCAAAATCGCCTGGACCTGCGTGGAGACCTGCACGTCCACGTCGTTCTGGCGCATGTGGTTCTCCACCATCCGCGCCAGGTCCGGACCGAAGGCCTGGGGCAGCACCTGCGGGCACATCTCCACCAGCGTGGTCTTGATGCCCCACA
>CAYUIN010000307.1:0-4068 GCA_964444695.1 uncultured Desulfocurvus sp. | reverse complement strand
AGCGCCCTGGCCGCCGGAGGCATTCGCCTTGGCGGCGCGCGCCCCGTCTGCGCGGGGCTTAGGGTTCGCCTTGTTGGAAGTGGCGTTCGATGATGGCCGGGTCTTCGGGGCGGGCGGCGGCGCCGAGGGCTTTGGATTCGCCGTGGCAGACGAAACCCTTGCCGGTGAAGTTGACGTAGCCTGCGCCGAGCACGGTGGAGTACGGCATCTGTTCGCGGAGTTCTCCGTGTTCGATGCGGTCCGGGAACAGGATGGGGATGGCCTGTCCGGAAAAATCTTCGAAGACGATGTATTTCATGGTGGCACCTCGCGGCGGGTTTCGCGGCGCCTGGTGGCGGCGCCATGGGGTTCCGTCCGCTCGTTTATAGGGGCTATCCGGGGCGATGTAAACGCCGCCCGGCGTTTCCTTGGCGAAGAATTCCGGGATGCGGAGCGACGTTGTTCAAGTGGTAATGCAGTATGTTATGAAGTCGCTAATGGTCTTCGTATGCATCATCACGAAGAAATGACTTGCCCGGATGATTGTGGCTGTGTATAAACTCATACAATATCCTCAGGCAGAGTCATTCATTGCGTTGCTGTTTTTTTGTTGCCGGGGAACATCAGTCCGTTTTGAGGACACAAACAGCATTTCAAGGAGTGTGGGGTATGGAAGATTATCTCAAGGAGGCCCTTGAAATCGTCAAGGCCCAGGCCAGTGTGCGGACGATGACCGAGGAGGAGATCACCTCCATGGTGCGCAAGCTCGCATCGGGCATCAGGAACATTTCCGAAGGCGAGGCGGGCGACGTGACGTCGGACGCCGCGGTGGACCCCAAGAAGGCGATTCGGGAGAAGTCGATCATCAACCTTGAGGACGGCAAGGCGTACAAGATTCTGACCAAGAAGAATCTGGCCAAATTTGGACTGACTCCCGAGGAGTATCGCGAGAAGTGGGGCTACAAGAAGGGCACGCCGCTGATCTGCAAGAGCCTGCAGCGTGAGCGCCGCAAGAAGATGAAGGACATGGAGCTGTGGAAGAAGCGGACCAAGGCCCGCAAGAAGAAGGCCTGACGCGGCGCGCCGCGCGGCCGAGTCGACGGGGCCTCTGGCGGCCCGGGGAGGTTCCCCGGGCGGCCGGGGGCCCCGTCCGTGTTTTCAGCCCCGGGCCTGGTCGCGGTTTTCTACGTACCAGTCGTAGGTGGCGGCCACGCCTTCCTGCAGGCCGATGCGCGGGCGCCAGCCCATCTCGTTGATGCGGGTCACGTCCAGGAGTTTGCGCGGAGTGCCGTCGGGCTTGGTGTCGTCGTAGACGATGACCCCCGGGAAGCCGACCACGTCGCGGACCAGGGCGGCGAGCTGGGCGATGCTGACGTCCTCGCCGCTGCCGACGTTGACGATCTCTTCGGAGTCGTAGCAGCACATCAGGTGCAGGCAGGCCTCGGCCAGGTCGTCCACGTGCAGGAACTCGCGCCGGGGCGAGCCCGTGCCCCAGACGGAGACGGAGGGTGCGCCCTGGATCTTGGCCTCGTGGAACTTGCGCAGCAGCGCGGGCAGCACGTGGGAGCTTTGCAGGTCGAAGTTGTCGCCGGGGCCGTAGAGGTTGGTGGGCATCAGGCTGATGGCGGAGAAGCCGTACTGGCGGCGGTAGGCCTGGCACATCTTGATGCCCGCGATCTTGGCCACGGCGTACCACTGGTTGGTGGGTTCCAGCGGCCCGGAGAGCAGGTGCTCCTCGCGCATGGGTTGCGGGGCGTATTTGGGATAGATGCACGACGAGCCCAGGAACAGGAGCTTTTTGGCCCCGCAGCGCCAGGCCTCGTGGATCACGTGCATCTGGATGGCGAGGTTGTCGCGGATGAAGTCCGCCGGGTAGGTGTCGTTGGCCTGGATGCCGCCGACCTTGGCCGCCGCGAGAAACACGTATTCGGGGCGCTCGGCCTCGAACAGGTCGCGCACGGCCCCGGCGTCGGTGAGGTCGCACTCGGCGCTGGTGCGGGTCAGGATGTTGTGGTGCCCGGCGGCGGCCAGGGCCCGGACGATGGCCGAGCCCACGAGCCCGCGGTGTCCGGCGACGTATATCTTGGAGTCCTTGTGCATGGGTCTTCCTTGTTGGTTGCGACGAGGGGCACGATAGCGCGTTTCCGCCGGGCTGTGAACCGCCCAGGACGGGCTCGCGCAGGGTTTTCCACGAGCGGGAAAGGGGCTATCATCGCGCCATGAGCGAAGCGGCGGACACGCGGGCGGGCAAGGCCGCCGGGAGCGGGGCATGACGGCCCGGGGCGCCACGCCCGAGGATCTGGTGCGCGCGGGGCTGCCCGTGGAGCATCTGAAGATCGGCGAGTGCGTGCTCTCGCGCCGCCCGGTGCTGGTGACGACGGTGCTCGGCTCGTGCGTCACGGCGACCTTCCACCACCCCGGCACGGGCACGGGCGCGGCCTTCCACGCCATGCTCCCCACGCGGGACATGGGGCGCGAGCCGGGCAGCCTGTCGTGCAAGTACGTGGACGGGGCCATCGAGGCCGTGATGCGGCGCATGGACGCCCTGGGCGTGCCCCGGGGGGAGCTGGTGACGATGCTTTTCGGCGGCGGCTTCACCATCCAGCCCGAGCGCAAGCTGCTGGTGCGCGACGTGGTGGACGTGGGGCGCAAGAACGTGGAGGCGGCGCGCCGGTGCCTGGCGCTGCTGGGGCTTTCGCCGCGCGTGGAACGCGTCCTGGGCAGCCGGGGGCGCAAGCTGTTCTTCCATACGGCCACGGGCGCCGTCTGGCTGCGCCATGTGGACGCCTCGGGCCGCGAGGAGCCCTACGACCTCTGCGGCGGGCCGGGGTGCGGGGCCTGAGCCCCGCTCCCCGGCGCGGGCCGGATCAGTCCTCTTCGTTTCCTTCCCGGCGCGAGCCGACCTTTTCCATCCCGATGAAGAACATCAGCATGGCGGGCGTGACGAACACGGTGAACACCGTGGAGAACGCCAGGCCCGAGAGGATCACCGCGCCCAGGCCCGAGTACAGCTCGGAGCCGGGGCCGGGCATCACGGCCAGGGGCAGCATGCCGAAGATGGAGGTCAGGGCGCTCATGTACACCGGGCGCAGGCGGGTGCGCACGGAGTCCAGCACCGCTTCCTTGTGCTGCATGCCCTCGTCGCGGATGTTGTTCAGCGACTGGTGGACGATGAGGATGGCGTTGTTGACCACGACGCCGATCAGGATCACGAAGCCGAGCATGGTCAGCACGTCCAGGGGCCTGAGCACGAAGAGGTTCTGGATGCGCAGGCCGATGAACCCGCCCGCGCCCGCCAGGGGCACGGTGAACAGGATCACCAGCGGGTAGATGAAGTTGCCGAACAGGGCGGACATCAGCAGGTAGATGATGACCACGGCCAGCACGAAGTTCCATTGCAGGGTCTGGCGGGTCTCCTGGAGCTTGTCCGCCGCGCCGGAGAGCGTCACGTCCACCCCGGGCAGCTTGCCCTGCTCGCGGAAGGTGGGGATCAGCCCGGTCTGGATGACGTCCATGGCCTGTTCCAGGGGCACGGTGTCCGGCGGCGTGACCTGCAGGGTGAAGGTCCGGCGCCGTTCCAGGTGCCGGATCTCGTTGATGCCGGCGGTCCGCGTCAGCTCCGCCAGGGAGGACAGGGGCACCAGCCTGCCGTCCGCCGTGGACAGCAGGGTGCCGTAGAGGTCCTCGGGCGAGGCGATCTTCTTTTCCGAGGCCATGAGCACCAGATCGATGGACGGGAGACCTTCCTCCTTGAACTCGCTGACCTTGCGGCCGTCCATGAGCACGTCGGCGGCGACGCCCAGGTCCTGGGCGGACATGCCCGCCGCGCGCGCCCGGTCGCGGCGCGGCACGAGGCGCACCTCGGGGAAGGTCATCTCGAAGGACGGCACCGGGCGCACCTGGGAGCCCTTGATGGTCGCGGGGATGGCCAGGAACAGCTGCTGCGCGGCCCCGGCCAGGGTCTCCAGGTCCGCGCCCGCGAGGTCGATGTCGATGGCCCTGTCGCCGCCCAGGCGGTTCTGGAAGATGCCCGCCTGGAAGGTGAAGCCGTAGGTCCCGGGCACGGAGTTGGCGACGCCCATCATCGGG
>CAYUIN010000306.1:0-4072 GCA_964444695.1 uncultured Desulfocurvus sp. | reverse complement strand
TTCGGGATTCTTAAGGGCGAAAGCCCTTAAGCCGCCGGAGGCAAACATCCTCACGACAGCCGCCCGCACGGCAACGCCCCCGCCCTCTGCGGCCACCGCCCGTGCCCCGCGTCGCGCCCGTGTCCGCCGGGGCTAGTCGAAGTCGGCCAGGAGGGCGCCGACGTGCAGGTCGTCGCCGAGGGAGTAGGTTTGGTAGCGTTGGCGCAGGCGCCAGATGGCCTGTTGCAGCTGGTCGGAGGAGATGCCGTTGCGCAGGGCGGCGTAGGCCTCCACGAAGGCGGCCAGGCTGTCGCAGACCTTGAGCAGTTCGCCGTCCTTGGGGTCGGCGGCGTTCACGTTGCACGGGCCCTGGATTTGTTCCCAGTCCACGGTGCGCACGGTGCCGTTCTCGCGCACGGTGGCCAGGAATTCGTTGCCCGAGTCTTCGCCCAGGAAGTAGCCCAGGCGTTCGGCCACGTCGGCGAAACCGCCGTCGGCCAGGGGGCCGTAGACCCGGCGCGAGAGCTCGGCGCGTTCGTACTGGTGGATCAGGTCGCCGATGGGCGCCACGGATTTCTTGACCGGGGAGATGATGTCCCGAGTCAGGACTTCGGGCAGGTCGTGGAACAGTCCGGCGAAGAAGTCGTTCTGGCGGCGGGCGGGGCAGGCGCCCACGGACAGGGCCATGAAGTAGGCGTAGGCGGCGACGATGAACAGGTGTCCGAGGACGGAGGTCTCGGGGATGCGGGGGGTCTGGGACCAGCGGGTCTGGAAGCGCAGTTGGCCGCAGAGGTGTGCGAAGCGGCCCAGGGTCGTCTCCGGCCCGCGCATCAGGTCGGCCACGCCGGTCAGGTCCGCGTGCCGGGCCAGGCCTTCGGTGAAGCTCTGTTCGATGCCCGCCTTCTCGTCGTCCCAGGGGCCGAGGTCCTTGATGAGGTTGAATTCCCAGCTGGAGGCGTAGAGATGGGCGGCGTCGAGGATGCGGGCGGCCAGGCCCTGGTCCCCGCCGCCGCGCAGCCGTGCGGAGAGGCGGTCCCAGAAGTCGCGGCCCACGGGCAGCAGCAGCGGCTGGAGCTGTTCCAGGACCCAGTCCGTGAGCTGGCGGTGGTGTTCGGGGTTTTCCTTGATCTTGTAGAAGATTGGGGGCTTGATGTCCGTGATCACCAGGCGGTAGAAGTAGTCGAACAGCCCGCCCTCGACCACGGCGTCGCCCAGGGCCAGGCGCCGTTCCGGGTCCATGCCGCGCGAGTTGAGCACGAACAGCACCCAGGCGGTCATCATCTTGTGGGCCTGCTTGTCCACTTCCAGCAGTTCCACGGGGCGCAGCTTGTCGTTCCAGCGCTTCATGGTCGTGCCGGAAAAGATGAATTGCAGAAGGCTCTTGCGGATGCTGGGCATGGTTCCCCCGGGGCGCTGTACGGTCTATGGGCACAGTACCCCGGGCGGGCGCAAAGCTCAAGGGCGGCGCGGGGTTCGCGGGGCGGCGGCGGGCGGAGGGCGGCCCCGGGCCGCGGCGCCGCGAAAGACTGCAAAAAGGGGCTTCACAAGCAAAACATTTTCGGATATGTTGCCGGTCCCTGTTACGTTTCGCGCACTTTGCATTTTAGTTGACAGTCGGCACGAAAGCCCTTAAGTGCTTCCCTTCCGACTTTCGAACCAGGAGCATCCTTATGAAGACATATAGCCCCAAGAAGGGCGAGGTCGCCCGCGAGTGGTGCGTGGTGGACGCCGAGGACAAGATTCTCGGCCGCCTGGCCACCCAGATCGCCAACCACCTGCGCGGCAAGCACAAGCCCGAGTTCGCCCCCCACGTGGACACCGGCGACTTCGTGGTCGTGGTCAACGCCGAGAAGATCAAGGTCACCGGCGCCAAGCTGGACCAGAAGAAGTACTACCACTACACCGGCTACGTCGGCGGCATCCGCGAGATTTCCCTGAAGGATCTGCTGGCCAAAAAGCCCGAGGACGTCATCATCAAGGCCGTGCGGGGCATGCTGCCCAAGAACCGCCTGGGCCGGGCCATGCTCAAGAAGCTGAAGGTCTACGCCGGTGCCGAGCATCCCCACGGCGCCCAGAACCCCAAGCCGCTTGACATCTAGCACGCACCGCAAGGAGTAGGACCATGAGCGAATTTTTCTACGGTACCGGCAAACGGAAGACCTCCGTTGCCCGCACCCGCATGTACGACGGCGGCAACGGCCGCATCCTCGTCAACGGCCGCCCCTATGAGGAGTACTTCCCCCGGGCGACCTTGCAGATGATCATCCGTCAGCCCCTGAACCTGACCAAGACCATGGGTCGGTTCGACATCAAGGTGAACGTCGCCGGCGGCGGCATCGCCGGGCAGGCCGAGGCCGTGCGCCACGGCATCACCCGCGCCCTGATGGAGTTCGACGGTGCCCTGCGCCCGGCCCTGAAGAAGGCCGGCCTGGTCACCCGCGACGCGCGCAAGAAGGAGCGCAAGAAGTACGGCCAGCGCGGCGCCCGCGCCCGGTTCCAGTACTCCAAGCGCTAGGATCGACTCTACGCGGTGCACTTATGGCGGGCCCTGCGCTTTTGCGGGCCCGCCTTTTGTATTGCCACGCCCCCGCCGGGGCCCAGGGAACGGGAGACGCCCATGGCCACCAAGGTCCAGCCCAGGCTGCTCTTCGCCGCCGAAGACGGCACCATCTACGACGACCCCGAGCTGCTCATGCTCTGCCGCCGGGGCGACGAACTGGCCCTGCCCCGGCCCCAGGACATCACGCCCCTGCCCGAGGGCAGCGACGTGTTTCTTTTGCCCGGGCGCCGCGCCGTGGGCATGGACCCGGAGACGGGCGAGGCCCTGGCCCTGGACGAGCACGCCGTCTCGGCCTTCGTCTGCCCGGCCTACACCATCACCGGCATCACCGCCTACGCCACGGACGAGGACGCCCCGGCGCTGCCGCTGGTGGCCTACGCCGCCGTGGGCTTCGCCGAGGGCCGCTTCTGGGTCTGCGCCAAGAAGGTGGACGAGGACCGGCGCCAGGTCTTTTCCGGCATCCCCCAGGAGCGCATCGACCAGGGCGCCCATGCGCTGCTCAAGAAATATCCCAAAAACCGCCTGATCGCGCATCTGGCGGGCTGCGCCCTGACCTACTGCTGCCCGGCCGCCAAGAACCTGGCCCTGGGCCGCTACGAGGCCCCGCTGCCCACCTCGCGCAGCTGCAACGCCCGCTGCGTGGGCTGCATCTCCAAGCAGGACGAGGACTCCGGCTTCTGCTCCCCGCAAAACCGCATCACCTTCCGGCCCACGCCGCAGGAGATCGTGGAGGTCATGGCCGAGCACGCCCGGCGCGAGAAGAAGCGCCCGGTGTATTCCTTCGGCCAGGGCTGCGAGGGCGAGCCGCTGACCGAGGCCCGGACCATCGCCGAGGCCGTGGCGGCCTTCCGCGCGGGCGGCGGGCGCGGCACGGTGAACATGAACACCAACGCCAGCCTGCCCGGGGAGATCGAGCGCCTGGCCCGCGCCGGGCTGGACTCGATCCGCGTGTCCATGAACAGCGCGGACCCCGGCCTGTATGCGGCGTACTACCGTCCCGCCGGGTACGCGGGCCTGTCCGACGTGCGCGAGACCATCGTCCAGGCCAAGGCCCACGGGCTGTTCGTGTCGCTGAACTACCTGTTTTTCCCCGGCGTGTCGGACACCGAGGCCGAGCTGGACAAGCTCACGGACTGGGTGCGGGACCTGGGCGTGGACTTCATCCAGCTGCGCAACCTGAACCTGGACCCCGAGCTGTACCTGGACCTGGCCGCGCCCCACGCGGGCGGCCCGAGTATGGGCCTGGCCAACTTCAAGAAGCGCCTGAAGAAGTCCTGCCCGGACCTGGGCTTCGGCTACTTCAACCCCTACCTGCCGGGCCGCCCCACGGCCTGAGCGCGCGCGCCGCGCCCCGGCGCAGCAGGCAAAAAAACGAACGCCCCCGCGAGCCGTCTCGCGGGGGCGTCCGTTTTTTCGCCGCTGCCCGTGGGGGCCTAGCAGCTTTCCTTGAAGTGCACGATGACCTGCTCGGGGTCGGCCTTCTTCATGCGCTCCACGGTGCCGATGACCCAGGCCTGCTCGTTCATGCCTTCC
>CAYUIN010000305.1:0-4079 GCA_964444695.1 uncultured Desulfocurvus sp. | reverse complement strand
GCCCGGGGCTGCTGGTTGAAGAGGTTGAACAGGAAGACCATCACCAGCATGATGGCCAACCAGAGGAAGAGATTCCTGGCGACGTTGTTCAAGACGCTCTCTCCTGATGTATTCTCGCTGAAAAGCGGATTGTTTCGGGTTTTCGGGACTATAAGTCCGGCTCGGGGCCCAGGCAATGGGCCGGGCGTCTTTTTTTCGAAAAGCGCCTGGTGCGGGCCGCTCCAAGTGTTTCTTTCTAGCACGGGGACGGCACACTGTCCACGCGATACCCCCGCCCCATCGCACTCGGGGCGGGCCGGGGGAATCGCCGGAAAACAACCGCCGCGCGGGGCGATTTCCCCGCCGCGCCCCGCCGCCGCCGCTCCCGGGCCGGTGCACAACCATGACGATGCGCAAAGCCGCTTGCCCTGCCCCCCGCTTCCCTGCTAAGTCTCTGGTCCCCGCGAGGAAGCGTTTCGTCACCGGTGTGGCGCCTGGTCTTCAAAACCAGTGTGCGGGTTCATCCCCGCAGGTAGGTTCGACTCCTATACGCTTCCGCCAAAAAAACCAAAAGCCCCGCCATGCGGGGCTTTTTTTCTGGCTGCCGCAGCGGGCGCACGGCTACTCCCGCAGCAGCAGGAGCAAATTGATGGGGACGAGCTTCGCGGCGCCGCCCACTGCGGTCAGGGCGTTTCCGAGCAGGACCCCGCCCGTGCCGGCCGTCGCGACGTCGCCCGCCGCGTTGGAGCCGATTCCGGCCAAGGTGCTGGAGAGGCCTGCGCGCACCAGCGTCGCGGCCCCGTCCACGATCTCGTAGATCGCGCCCTTGTCCGCGCCCAGATAGTTCGAGGGGCCGTCGTTGCCGGTGTTCAGCACCGCCATGAACCGCCCCTCGCCGGTGTGGGCGATGCCGACGAAGGTGTTCTCCGCCAGGAGAGGCAGCCCGGTCACGGCGCCCCACGCGCCGTCGTCGGCCTTGACGATCAAGGTGCGGTCCCGGCCCGCCGCGCACACGAACCCGCCTCCGGCCGCAACGGCGGTGAGGTCCTTCGTCGTGCCCGAGGCCTCCGTCGCCCAGGCGCCGTCCCTGTAGGCGACGACGGCGCCCCCCTTGCCCACGGCGTACACGACGCCGTCGCTGCCGGTGGTCATGGCCCTGAAGGATTCCGAGGAATAGCACGCGGAGCCGCCGGTGCACGGCGCGCCGAGATAGGAGTCGTACCCGTCGTCCCAGGTCGTCCCGCGCAGCGTGAACAGGCTCGACCCCGCGAGGGCGGCATCGACGACAAAGTCGTATCCGACGTCGACGCTGCTCCACGTCGAGCCGTCGTAGCGCTTTGCCAGCGTGCCGCCGGAGCCCAGCCCATAGCCCGCGAGAAACAGATCGTCCTCGGCAAACGCCCTGAACGCCGTCATCCGGTACTGGCCCGGCAATCCAGGGTCGAGGGTGATGAGCGTCCTGCCGTCCCAGCCGTAGATCGGGTCGCCGCTGTCCATGTCGGGCATGACGAGCCAGGCCCGCTCGGCCCGCTGCACGAACTTCCAGTGTTCATCCACCACGGCGGGCGTCGTCTCGGCCACCCGCGCCGTGCCGTCGAACGAGGCGATCTTGCCGTATTCCAGGCCCAGCAGATACGCCCCCGCGGCCTGCCTGAGCATCGTATACTGGGCCTTGTCCGTGCCGGAAGCCAGGATCCGGGTGTAGCTGCTGCCGTCCCAGTGGTCGATCTCCCCCGCGTATCCGGCGAAGTAGACATCCGTCGCCGACGCCCCGCAGATGCTGGTCTTGGACGCATCGGAGAACAGGCTGCCTTCGTGGATGGTGCCCCAGGTGCCGTCGCCCGCGCGCTTGAGCGCCTGGCCCCAGTTGCCGGTCGCGAAGACGTTCGAGGCCTCCGGCCCCCAGACGTCGTACAGGATGTCCGTGGTCCCGGACGAGCAGCCTCCGTCCGTCATGCGCTCGAGCTGCCAGGTCCCCGTGTAGTGGACGATCTGGCCGCAGCCGCCCGCCGCATAGACGTCCGTGGGGGAGAACCCGTAAATCGCGTGGAAGCCGAAGGAGGACAAGGTCAGCCCGGTATCCGTGAAGGCCCAGGCCCCGCCCGTGCTCCTGGCGATGAGCGTGGTCAGGTCCGCCACGGCCCAGACCGCGCCCGCGCCGTCGCACCACACATCCGTGAAGATGTGGTATTGGCCGAAGGAATCCGCCGGGGGCGTCTGCCGGCTCCACTGCGTGCCGTCATAGTGCAGGATGACCGAGCGCCCCTGTTCCGTCGCGGCGAAGCCGTAGTACTCCCCGCCGACGGCCCAGATGTCCGAAGCGGAGGTGCCGTGGATCCCGTACAGGGCACTCTCGGTGGGCGTGTCCATGACTTCGAAGGACTCGCCATCGTAGTGCAGGATCGTGCCGCCGTCGCCCGCGAAATAAAAATTGGTCCCGTCCGGGCTCCAACCGTCGTTGATCGTGTTTCCCGTCGGCTTCGGCGTGAGGAAATCCACAGCGGCACCAGTGGCTGCCGATGCGTGACGGGCGACAAGCGACGCCAGGAGAACCACAACGAAGAGACAGAAAATCTTGCCGTACTTCTTCATCCGACGCCCCCCAGGAAGCTGGCCACGATACAGACTGGATCATCTCATGCGACAGGAACGAAATGGGAGAGGAGCACATGTCTGGAAATAGTCTCACGAGTTCATTTTTTGAGCAACAGCGTCGAGGCGGGCAAATCACTGCGCAATGAAAAATTCTGCGTCGTCGAGCGCGCCTATGGATTGCATTGTACGCTGCGATGCAGCGCGTTCGCGTCCGAAAAGGACCGGGAGGTGCGGATTTTTCCCGGCAGGCTCACGACGCGCGCCGTGGCGCAGGTCGCGGCGAAAGCGCTCTCCCCCGAGGGAAGGACGTCACCAGGGAAATCATCGGGGAGGCCACCGGCCGCCGCCGGGCGCGGCGGCGCAGGGGGCGGAGGGCGGATGCCCGCCCCGCCATCGCGGACGGGCTACCGCTTCCAGAACGTGTAGGCGCTTTTCCCGGCGCTCTTCGATTCGTACAGGGCCATGTCGGCCTGCTTGAACAATTCGCCGAAATCGTTGTGGTCGTCCACGTCCATGGAAATGCCGATGCTGACGGACACATCGGTATGGCTGAATTCGCGGGCCAACAGCGAACCGAACCGCCGCAGCAGCAGTTCGGCATGCCCGTTCGGGACGATGGGGCTCTCCATGTCGTGCAGGATGACGGCGAACTCGTCGCCTCCCAGTCGAAACAAATTCTCGGGGGGAAAAATATCCTGGAGCAGGGCGGCAAAGGCCACCAGCACCTTGTCGCCTTCCTCGTGCCCGTGGCGGTCATTCACTTCCTTGAAATTGTCCAGATCGGCAAGCAACAGCGCGGTCCCCACCCTGCACGGGGTCTTGCGCATGAAGTCCTGAAGGCTGCGCCTGTTGTTCAAGCCCGTGAGATGGTCCGTATTCGCATCTATAAGCAGCTTGTTCTTGCGTTGATGCTCCAGGGTCACATCGACAAAGATATAAATGAACCCCGCATACGCACCGAACGTATCGACGATATCCTCCTCATGCACCCGCAGGACCTTCTCCTTGGAAAGAAGCAGGTGGTGTTCACCCTCCATTTCTATGGCCCAGCGCTTGCTCTTCGTGAACAGCTTGGACTCGTCGATCAGGGAATCGACCCGCCTGCCGATCAGTTCGTCCCGATCCAACAGGAACGTATCAATGTATCTCTGGTTGACGCTTGTGATTTTCCTGTCCTTGTCCATGACCATGACGGCAAAAGGAAGGCTTTCGATGATGATGTTCATTTCGATGATCAGGTTCTGCAGATCGGTCACATCGTTGGCGAACCCGACGGTCCCCATCACCTCGCCGTCCGTATCGAATATCGGAGACTTGTATGTCTTGAACTTGTGAAACTCGCCGCCGAACTTCACCACCTCGTCAAAGAGGCAGGTCTCCTTTTTGGCAAGAACAATCTCCTCCGACTCGAGGCAGATGTATTCCCCCTGGGCATAATCCTCGGGCTCTATATCCCAGATGTAGTAATGCCCGCGCCCTTCAACCTGCTCCCTGGTCTTGTTCAC
>CAYUIN010000304.1:2858-4087 GCA_964444695.1 uncultured Desulfocurvus sp. | reverse complement strand
CGGTCGAGGAGGCAAGCGTGTCCAAGGCGTGGATCAAGGCCAAGGCCCCGGAATTCGTGCGGGACATCATCCGCGATTTCTGCCTGTCCTGGCGGGTGCTGGAGACCCAGTTCTCCCAGTTCGACCGCAACGGCCAGGTGGATTTCGAGGTGTTGCGCGACCTCTTGGGCGAGGAGATGAACAAGGGCCTGCTGTGGCGGCTCAAGGACACCGCCCACCACCTGTTCCGCAGCAAGACCGGGGCCATGGGGCTGGTGGGCCAGTTCCTGGACTGGTCCGTGGGCTACATCTTCCACGACGCCATGAAGCTCAAGGAAGACGCCTACCAGCAGCAGAACTACGCCCCCTGGTTCCGGCAGATGCGCGACCGCGAGCTGCGCGGCAGGCACAAGGACATCGGCGAGGACCTGTTCGGCGTGCTGGACCAGACCAACGAGAGCATCCAGCGCGAGGTGAACCGGATCCGGTTCCTGCTCTACAACTGCCGCCGCCTGTTCACGGAATATCTGGCCCTGCACGGGGACAACGAGCTGTTGGCGCGGTTCCTGTACGACCAGAACGAGCTGGTGCGCGAGGTCTTCGGCGACGGGTACCAGCGCCTGGTGGAGAGCGTGTACAGCGAGCGCCCAGAACTTTTATACATCCATGCCGCCAGGAGCCTGCGCAAGGGCGGCTGGACCGAGGAATCCGCCACGGCCCTGGAAGAGGCCGGGCGGCTCGCCCCGGACTGCCCGGAGTTGCAGGCCGAGCGCCGGCACCTGGCACCCAGGCTCCGATAGACGCAACCCACAACCGGCTCCCCAGCCAGCGCGCGGCACTGCCTGCCTCCGGCCGCCCGCGGGGAACCGTCCGTCTCTTCCGTGTTTGCCCCGACGGGGCTTTTTGGTACACGAGGATCATTGCGCGCGAACCGCACGGACGCGCGCCCATCACCCGTGAGGAGGAACGATGCCCTTTTTGCACTTCAACCGCTGGAAAACCCAATATTCGCTGCAGAACCTCGACAAGCCCGAGCTGTACCGCGAGAACTTCCCCTATACCAAGATCGGCCGCGTCAACTTCGACGACAGCTTTCTGGTGCCGCGCCCGGCGGACCCGATGTTCATCACGGACACCACCTTCCGCGACGGCCAGCAGGCCCGCCCGCCCTATTCCGTGAAGCAGATCGAGACCATCTTCGAGATGCTGCACCGCCTGGGCGGCAGCGCCGGGCTGATCCGCCAGAGCGA
>CAYUIN010000304.1:0-2758 GCA_964444695.1 uncultured Desulfocurvus sp. | reverse complement strand
CTGTGCGACACCCTGGGCTTCGGCGTGCCCTACCCCGGCGCGGCCCTGCCCCGCGCCGTGCCCAAGATCGTGCGCGCCTTCACCGACGAGGCGGGCGTCCCCGGCCAATGGCTGGAATGGCACGGCCACAACGACTTCCACAAGGTGCTGGTCAACGCCGCCACGGCCTGGCTCTACGGCTGCTCCGGCGCCAACGGCACCCTGCTGGGCTTCGGCGAGCGCACCGGCAACGCCCCCATCGAGGCGCTGGTCATCGAATACATCTCCCTCACCGGCGAGGACGACGCCGCGCACCCGGAGGTCATCTCCGAGATCGCCGAATACTTCTCCTCCGACCTGGAATACAACATCCCGGACAACTACCCCTTCGCCGGTCGCGACTTCAACGCCACCAGCGCGGGCATCCACGTGGACGGGCTGATCAAGAACGAGGAGATCTACAACATCTTCGACACCGGGCGCATCCTGGGCCGCCCCGTGCCGATCATCATCACCGACAAGTCCGGCCGCGCGGGCGTGGCGTACTGGATCAACCAGTCCCTGGGCCTGCGGGGCGACGACGTCATCGACAAGCGGCACCCCGCCGTGGGCAAGATCTACGACCGCATCAACGAGGCCTATGAAAAGGGCCGCAACACCTCCTTCTCCAACAAGGAGATGAAGACGCTGGTCAAACGCTACATGCCCGAACTGTTCGTGTCCGAATTCGACCACCTCAAGAAGGTCGCGCACCACCTGGCCGCGAAGATCATCACCAAGCTCTCCCAGGACTGCCAGATCCGCAGCCTGGACTCGGGCAAGGTCGAAAACTGCATGGACGATTTCCTGGACGAGTATTCCTTTATCCAATACATCTATCTCATCGACACCAAAGGACACCTCGTGGCAAGCTCGGTCTGCCATCCCGAGGACGAGTCGAAGTACAAGACATTCGATCACCAGACGGATTTCTCCGGCCGCGAGTGGTTCATCGAGCCGATGCGTTCCGGAAAGATGTACGTCACGGACTTCTACAAGTCGCACTTCACCGGCAAGCTCTGCCTTACGGTCGCCACGCCGGTGGACGACGAAGACCTGAACATCAAGGGCGTCCTCGGCGCGGACATCCGCTTCGAGGAACTCCTCAAGCGTCAGGAAGACCTGGAGTTCGACGATGCCGAAGATCGCGAGGGGCTGGATTAACTCTCCGACCAAAAAGCTCCTCCTGTTCATAGCCGCCATCCTGGTCGTCAGCTCGACGGGGTTCTACCTCATCGAGCTGCGACCCAGGATCGACGCGGACTTCTTCACCGCCTTCTGGTGGACCGTCGTCACCCTGACCACCGTGGGCTACGGCGACGTCGTCCCCGCCACCACCGCAGGACGCATCCTGGGCCTGTTCGTCATGCTCGCGGGCATCGGCCTGGTCTCCACCCTCACGGGTAACCTCGCGTCCATCATCGTCGAGCGGCACGCCAAACGCCGCAAGGGGCTGCTCAAGGTGAAACTCACAGGACATACCATCATCATCGGCTGGAACTCCTACGCCGAACAACTCGTGCGCTCCCTGCGCGAGACCGGCGTCCTGGACCGGGGCGGACTCGTGCTCGTCAACCAGCTGCCCCCCGAAGAACGCGAAGCCCTCGACTTCGACCTCGGACTGGGCGACAAACTCCAGTTCGTCTTCGGCAACCCGGCCATGGAAAGCGTCATCCACCGCGCAGGCCCGACCACCGCCCGCATCGTCTACATCCTCGCCCAGGCCGGACTCACCGCCAAGGAAGCCGACCAGCAGTCCCTCTACGCCGCCCTCACCCTGCGCAGCATGGCACCCAAAGTGCCCATCTACTCCGAAGTCACACTGGCCGAAAACCACGACCACCTGCTGCGCTCCGGCGTCAACGAAATCGTCCCCCGAGGACAGGTCACCAGCCTGCTGCTGGGCATGATGGGCTCCACACCCTCCGTCTGGCCCTTCTTCCAATCCCTCGTCGGCACCCGGGGCGCCAGCCGCCTGGGCTACCGGCGCCTCTCCCACGAAGAAAAACAAGGCACCTGGCGAAACCTCCTGGAAAAGACCCGCGACCGCGACGGCTCCCTGCCCCTGGCCCTGTGCCACGAAAGCAAGGAACTCACCCTCCAGGACATGCTCGACGAAGGCTCCGCCCTGGACCAGTTCATCCTCGAACTCTTCACCGCCTCGGGACAACAAACCTCCCTGGGCAAACAAGGACCCGGCATCACCGTCAACCCCGCCGACTCACACGCCCTGGAAAGCTACGACGGCCTGCTGTACCTCAAACCGGAACCCACCGCCTGAACCGGAAGGAACACAGCACCATGGCAAGCTTCAATTGGAAAGATATCGCACTGTTCCACGACATGACCGACGACGAGCTCGAACGCATCAAACCCATCTTCGAGACCGTCACCATCGACGCCGGACAAAAAGTCATCACCGAAGGCGAAACCGGCGACCAGATGTTCATCCTCGTCAGCGGACAAGTGCGCATCTCCAAATCCATGATCATCCAAGGCATGTCCCTGCCCCTGCAAGAACTCCAAGACACACGCAAAGTCCTGGCCACTCTCGACGGCTCCGTCTGCCCCCTGTTCGGCGAAATGGCCCTCATCGACCTCGATACCCGCTCCGCCACCGTCGAAACCCTCGCCTCCTCACGCTTCCTGGTCACAGACCGCGACCGCTTCTTCCAACTCGTCAAAGCCGAACCCACCATCGGCGTCATGCTCCTCACCGCCCTGTCCAAACGCCTCGCCT
>CAYUIN010000303.1:0-4090 GCA_964444695.1 uncultured Desulfocurvus sp. | reverse complement strand
CGACGCTCCTTGAGGCGCGGGAAGTAGCCGTAGACCAGATCCAGCCCGGCGGCGTATTCCCCGCGCGGGCGGGTGAAGGCGCCGCAACGCAGGTTCTCCTCCACGGTCAGGTCCTCGAAGATGCGCCGTCCTTCCATGACCTGGAAGACGCCGCCGCGCACGACCTTTTCGGGGTGCCACTTGTGGATGGGCTGTCCGTCGAAGACCACGGCGCCGTCGGTGACCTCGCCGTCCTCGCTTTCCAGCAGGCCGGAGATGGCCTTGAGCGTGGTGGACTTGCCCGCGCCGTTGGCGCCGAGCAGCGCGGTGACGCCGCCCTGCTCCACGGTGAGCGACAGGCCCTTGAGGACCAGGACCACGTCGTTGTAGACGACCTCGACGTTTTCGACCTTGAGCAGTTCCACGCGGGGCTCCGTTGGGAAAATCCGGGGGCGGCGGCCCGCCCCCGGGTGGTTCGTCGTTACTTGCCCAGCCATTCGGCCTTGCGCTCGAGCATCGGCGAGGCGACCTTGACCAGCTTGCCGCCCTGGACCTGATAGACGTTGGCGGACATGGTCGCGCGGTGGTCGTCCGGGAAGTAGCTGATGGGCGGGGTCAGGCCCATGGGATCGAAGTCGCGCAGGGTCTCGGCGGCGGCCTTGATGCCGGGGCCGGTGAGGTTGCCGTCGCGCTTTGCGATCTTCATGGCCTCGGCCATGACCAGGGTGCTGGCGAAGCCGCGCAGGAAGTGGGTCATCACCGGCTTGCCGCCGGTCAGCTCGCGGATCAGGGCCGAGCCGGGGGTGTCGTCGTCGTAGGCGGCGGCGCCCTGGAGGCCGTAGGCGCCCTCGGCGGCGTCGCCCGCCAGGGTGATCAGGCTCTCGTCGTTGCCCCAGATGTTGATGAAGAAGGTGGTCTTCATGCCCAGCTTCTTGGCGTCCTTGAGGACCACCGAGGTGGAGGGGGTGGTGCCGCCGATCCAGCAGAAGTCCGGGGCCAGCTTTTGCAGCGCCAGCAGCTGCGTGGTGGCGTCCATGGCCTTGAGGTCCACGTTCTCCTGGCCCACGACCTCGAAGCCCAGCTCCTTGGCGTAGTCCTTGCCCGCCTGGATGGGGGACAGGCCGTAGGGGTGGTCCGGGAAGATGAAGGCGACCCTGGGCGCGCGGTCCTGCTTCCAGTTCTCGCGCAGGTAGCTGAGGGCGGCGCGCATCTGGGTGGAATAGTCGGCGGCCACGAAGAAGTTGTACGGGGCCTCCTCGGGGTTGGTGAGGTTGGCCGAGTAGGAGGCGGACCAGGTGGGAATCTGGTCGCGGCCCACGAACTTGGTGAGGGCCTCGGTGTCCGCCGTGCCCCAGCCCTGCAGGGCGAGCATGCCCTCGGACTTGAAGCGCTTGTAGGCGGCCAGGGCCTGCTGCACGTTGTAGGCGTAGTCCACCTGGGAATAGACCAGGGTGTCGCCGTCGATGCCGCCGTGCTTGTTGACGTAGTCCACGCCCGCCTTGATGCCCTCGGCGTAGGGCACGCCCACGGCCGAGGTCGGCCCGGACAGGTCGGACAGGATGCCGATGCGGATTTCCGCAGCCCCCGCCGCGACGCTGGCCGCGACGAGCATCCCCGCCATGATGATGGTCATGATCCGTTTCATGCGCCGTCTCCTCCCTTGGTTGTGTGTGCGCCCCCACCCTCCCCAGGCGCGGGCAGCCGACGCCCTAGTGGGCGAACGGGTAGAGCTTCCAGTAGGCCTTGACGAGGCGCCAGCGGTGGGCCAGCCCCTCGGGTTCGAAAATCAGGAACAACACCAGCACCAGGCCGAAGATGCCCTCCTTCATGGCCATCAGGTGCGTGGCCACGTCGGGCAGCAGCCCGCCCAGGGACGAGGCCGCGGAGTTGAGCACCTCCGGCAAAAGGACGATGAACACGGCCCCGAAGACCGCGCCCTGCACGCTGCCCATGCCGCCGATGATGATCATCGCCAGGTAGCTGATGGACAGCCCGATGCCGAACTGCTCGGGCGTGACGTACATGGTGTAGTGGGCCCACAGGCCGCCCGCCACGCCCGCCATGAACGAGCTGACGCCGAACGCCGCGAGCTTGGTGGCGAAGAGGTTCACGCCGACGATCTCTGCGGAGAGGTAGTAGTCGCGGATGGCGACGAAGGCCCGGCCCGGGCGGGTGCGCGCCAGGTTGGCCACCGCCAGGGTGACCAGCGCGGCCACGCCCAGGGTCAGGTAGAACATGCGGGTGTCGGTGTCGAAGGCCAGGCCGAGGATCACGGGCGGGTCCACGGGCAGGCCGCTGGATCCGCCGGTCACGGCGTCCCAGTGCAGGAAGGTGTATTCGAGGATCAGCTGCGCGGCCAGGGTGGCGATGGCCAGGTAGATGCCCTTGAGCCGCAGCGAGGGGATGCCGAAGAACATGCCCACCACGGCGGCCACGGCCCCGCCGCCGATCAGGGCGACGAAGAACGGCAGCCCGAGGGCGGAGCACTGCGCCGCCGCGTAGGCGCCCACGCCCACGAAGGCCCCGTGCCCCAGGCTGATCTGCCCGCAGTAGCCCGTGAGCAGGTTGAGCGAGACCGCGCCGATGACGGCGATGTTGATCAGGCAGAGCACCGAGACGTGGTACGAGTCCAGCACCGCCGGGGCCGCGCACAGGGCCAGCAGGAACAGGCCCAGGCTCAGCTTCTGGAAGCGGCTGGGCAGGAGTTGGTCCTCCGCCCGGTAGCTGGTGAAGAACAGCCCGCATTTGCCGTTGCTCATGTCCTAGACCCTCTCGATCTGCTTGGTTCCGAACAGCCCGTAGGGCTTGATCATCAGGATCAGCACCAGCACGACGAAGGCCGCGACCTCGCGGAAGCCGCCCAGGCCGAGCAGGTCCTTGGCCGCGCCGTCGCAGACGTTCTCCAGCACGCCGATGATCAGCCCGCCCAGGGCCGCGCCCAGCAGGCTGTCCAGCCCGCCGAGGATCACCGCCGGGAAGACCTTGAGGCCCAGGTGCCCGAGCTGGGAGTTGATGCCGTTGATGTTGCCCAGGATGACCCCGCCGATGGACGAGACCACGGCGGCGATGCACCAGGCCATGGCGAAGATGTTCTTGATGCCGATGCCCATGCTCTGCGCGGCCTGCTGGTCGAAGGCCGTGGCCCGCATGGCCGTGCCCAGGCGCGAGTACTTGAAGAACGCCGAGAACACGAGGAACAGCAGCACCGAAAGCACGAAGGCCACGATGTACACCGGCGAGATGGGCAGGCCGAGGAGGAAGATCGGCTCCTGGGGCAGGACCTGCGGATAGGCCCGCAGCTGCGTGCCCCAGAACAGCTGGACCAGGGCCTTGAGCACGCTGGACAGGCCGATGGTGACCATGATCACGCTGATGATGGGCTCGCCGATGAGCGGGCGCAGCACCACCCGTTCGATGGCCATGCCCAGCAGCACGGAGAAGCCCAGGGTGATCAGAAACGAGGCTAAAAACGGCAGCTGCCACTGCACGGTGAGCGAGAAGCAGACGTAGGCCCCGACCATGACCAGCTCGCCCTGGGCGAAGTTCACGACCTTGGTGGCCTTGTAGATGATGACGAAGCCCAGGGCGACCAGCGAATAGATGCTGCCCACCACCAGGCCGTTGATGATCAATTGCAGATAGTATTCCATCGGGCCCCCCTAGGCTCCCACGTCCATGAGTCGCATGGTGCCGCACATCTCGCGGCTGCTGCCGTCCTGGTACTGGATGCAGGTGGACAGGCTGATGGTGTCCGCCTCCGAGTACAGGGCCTCGATGACCTCGCCGTAGCGCCCGGCGACCACGCTGCGCCGGACCTTGCGGGTCCTGGTCAGCTCGCCGTCGTCGGCGTCCAGCTCCTTGAACAGCAGCGTGAAGCGGCCGATGCGCGTGTCGTCCGGCAGCGTGGCGTTGACGGTCGCGATCTCGCCGCGCAAAAGCTCGAAGACCTCGGCCTTGGCCGCCAGGTCCTGGTAGGTGGTGTAGGTGATCATCCGCGACTCGGCCCAGCGGCCGACGATCTCGGCGTCGATGCAGACGATGGCCGCGATGTGCTCCCGGCCCTGGCCCAGGACCACGGCCTCGCGCACGTAGGGCGAGAACTTGAGCTTGT
>CAYUIN010000302.1:0-4105 GCA_964444695.1 uncultured Desulfocurvus sp. | reverse complement strand
CTGAAGGCCCGGAGGCAAACATCCTCACGCCAGCCACCCGCGCCGCCAGTCACCCGGCAGCCCGCAGCCCAGGCCTATTCGTCGTCCTTGTCGTCGTGTTGCTTGAACTTGAGGAGTTTCCCGGGTTTCGCGGGTTCTTCTTCGACTTTTCGAGGGAAGGGCGGTTTGGAGAGGAGTTCGGGTCCGTGTGGGGCGAGGCCGGGGTGTTCGGCGGATTGTTTCCAGTGGTAGTTGAAGAGCTGGTTTTTCCAGCGCATGGCCTGGATGAGTCCGAAGACGAGGGCGGATTCTTCCCATTTGCGGGTGGGTTCGAAGTGTTGGACGCGTGCGGCGTATTTTTCCCACAGGGAGGCCAGGGAGGCCTCGTCGTAGGCCATGAGTTGTCGGGCGATTTTTTCCAGGGCCTTTTCCACGTGCGTCTCCCTTCTTGTCCTTGGTAGCGGGTCTGGTGTGGCGGGGGTTTGGTGTGCTTGTGGTGCGATTGCCCATGGGGCGGCGCTATGGTATCAGCACTTCCTCAGCACGTAAATCGAGGAGAACCGTCATGAGCGACTTGAAGAAGATGTACCGCACCATCCAGGGCGATCCGTTTCCTGAGGATATGACGATCCGTTTGGGCGACCAGGAGCTGGTGTTCCGCAAGCGGACCTGGACCATCGACGGCGAGGCGCGGGGTCTGCGCTATGGCGAGAACCCGGACCAGCCCGCGGCGTTGTTCGAGCTGGTGGGCGGCGGTCTGGAGCTGGGCGGCGTGGCGTTTCGCGGTCCGGGCCAGGGGTTGGTTTCGGCCTTGACCGAGGAGCACATGCTTCAGGCGGGCAAGCATCCGGGCAAGATCAACCTGACGGACGTCGACAACGGCATCAACATGTTGCAGTACCTGACGGCCAAGCCTGCGGCGGTGATCCTCAAGCACAACAACCCTTCGGGTGCGGCGTGGACGACCGAGGGCGTGGCCGTGGCCGTGGAGCGGGCGTACAAGGCGGACCGCATCGCGGCGTTCGGCGGCACGGTGGTGGTGAACCGTGCGGTGGACGAGGCCACGGCGGAGCTGATCAACTCCTCGTATTTCGAGGTGGTTGCGGCGCCGGGCTACGAGGGCGGCGCGCTGGAGACGCTGAAGAAGCGCAAGAATTTGCGGATCCTCGAGATCCCGGGGCTGGCGGACCTGGGCAGCCTGGTCGGGCAGCCGTTTTTGGACGTGAAGAGTCTGGCGGACGGCGGCGTGGTGGTGCAGCTTTCCTTCCGCAACAAGATCCTGAGCGCGGAGGATTTCATCACGGCCAGTGCGGAGAAGGACGGCAGCACGTATGTTTCGCGCAAGCCCACGGCCCAGGAGGCGGACGATCTGTTGTTCGCCTGGGCGGTGGAGGCGGGCGTTTCGTCCAACTCGGTGATCTTCGCGCGGGACGGGGCCACGGTGGCCATCGGCACCGGCGAGCAGGACCGGGTGGGCTGCGTGGAGCTGACGATCCACAAGGCGTACACCAAGTATGCGGATTTGATTTGTTTTGAAGAGCTGGGCATGAGCATCTACGAGCTGCAACTCAGGGCCGGGTCCGACGCGGGCATGGCCGAGAAGCTGGCGGACGTTCAGGCTCGGGCCAAGGCGGCGCGCGGCGGGCTGCCGGGCAGCGTGCTGGTGTCCGACGGGTTCTTCCCGTTCCGCGACGGCGTGGATGTGGCCATGGCCCAGGGCGTGACGGCCATCGCCCAGCCGGGCGGGTCGATCCGCGACTGGGAGATCATCCAGGCGGTGAACGAGGCCCAGCCGCAGGTGTCCATGGTCTTCACCGGGCAGCGGTCGTTCAAGCACTAGTCCGGTTCCTGTCCGGCGGCGGGGGGCGCGGCGCGCGCCCCCGGTCGCGGGGCCTTGGGCGCCGGTATTGACGCGGGCCGCGCCGGTCCGTAGATGTTTCCCCCCTCGCCCCGGGCGTGCGTCCCGGGCGCTTCGTGTCATGGTCTTTCCGGCCCGCTGGGCCATTGGAGCGATTGCCCCGCAATGTCCACCCTCGTGCGCTACCCCGGCCCCGGCTGTGTGGTCGAATTCCTGCATGGCAACAGGACCAACATCGCCTGGGTCCTGTCCGAGCAGTCCGGCCGCTATCGGCTGCTGACCAGGAACCGCCGGGAGACCAAGCTGCCCGGGGCGCGCATTTTGCCCTGGGCCGGTCCGACGTATTCCGGCGAGCACAGCCGCGAGGAGATCGAGGCGATCCTTGCGCGCCACGACCAGGAGCGCGAGACGCTGGCCGCGCAGGTGAACCCGGAGGAGATCTGGGAGCTGGCCCAGGGCGAGCTGGCGCGGGCCTCGGTGACCTGGTTCACGACGCTGCTCTGGGACGACCCGGACGTGGACCGGGTGGCGGCCGTGGGGCGGCGGATGCTGGAGCAGAAGTCGCATTTCAAGTTCCATCCGCCGGATTTCGAGGTCTACCCGCAAGAGAAGGTGGAGACCCGCCTGGCCGAGCAGGAGGCCCAGGAGAGCCGCGAGCGCATCGTGGACGCCGGGCAGTCGTTCTTCCACGAGCTGTGGGACGCGCACGTCAAGGGCAAGACCCCGCCCCCGCCGCCGGACGACGAGCTGGCCGAGCAGTTGCGCGAGGTGCTGTTTTCGGCCATGGCGGACGACTCCGGCAGCTCCGAGGCGGCCATCTGGTCGACGCTGAAGAAGGGCCTGCCCCAGGACCCGCATCTGCCGCTGCACCTGGCCGTGACCTGGGGCATCGTGCCCGAGCATTTCAACCACCATCTGCTGGCCGAGGGCTACTCCTGGGGCGACGCCTGGGCCGGGGAGTTCGCGACCGACGTGGACGCCGCGCGGGAGCGCCTGGCCGCGCTGGCCCGTGAGCCGGAGCCCACGCCATACGTGAGCATCGACTCCGCCACCACGCGCGACGTGGACGACGCGTTTTACCTGGAGGCGGCGGACGACGGCGGCTACCGGCTGCACCTGGCCCTGGCCTGCCCGTCGCTGACCTGGGACTTCGGCTCGGCCCTGGACCGCGCGGTGCGCGACCGGGCCAGCTCGCTGTATCTGCCCGAGGGCACCTGCCATATGCTGCCCGAGGCGTACGGCCTGGGCCTGTACAGCCTGGACCAGGGCCAGCCGCGCCCGGCGCTGGTGCTGGATTTCGACCTGGCCCCGGACGGCGCCCTGCGCGCCATGACCCCGCGCCTGGCCTGGGTGCGCATCGCCGAGAACGCGACCTACGAGGGCGTGGAGGCCGCACTGGAGGCGGGCGAGGCGTCCGCGTCCATGACGCTGGCCGCCGAGCTGGGCGAGAAGCTGCGCGCGCTGCGCGTGGCGGGCGGGGCCGTCGTGGTGGACAGGCCGGACCCGCGCATCGTGCTCGACGGCGAGGGCCGGGACCTGACGGTGCGCATCGAGGAGCGCGCGGCCTGCCCCCGGGCGCAGACGGCCGTGAGCGAATTCATGATCCTGGCCAACTCCGCCGCCGGGCAGTGGGGCCAGGATGCGGGAGTCCCGCTCATCTACCGCACCCAGGACATCACGCTGCCCGGCGACGCGGCCGGTGTCTGGACCGAGCCCGAGGACGCGTACCGCGTGGTGCGGCTGATGGCCCCCACCTGCCAGGAGCTGACCCCGCGCCGCCACGCCACCATCGGCGTCGCCGCCTACGCCCCGCTGACCTCGCCGCTGCGGCGCTACGCGGACCTGGTGAACCTGGCCCAGGTGCTGCACCAGCTGGAGCACGGCGCGCCCATGTGGGACGCCGAGGAACTGGCCCGCCTGCTGCCGCACCTCGCGGCCCGCACCGAGGCCGTGGGCCGCATCCAGCGCTACCGGCCGCGCTACTGGAAGCTGGTGAACTTCAAGCAGCGGCGCAAGGAGCGGTTCCAGGCCGTGGCCGTGGAAGACGGCCAACTGGTGACGCTGGCCCTGCCCCTGGAACAAATCTACATCCGCGCGCCGAGGCAACTGCTGGGCGACAAGATCTACCCGGGCCAACGCTTCCTGATCCGCCTGCACAAGATCAGCCCCCTGGACAACGACCTGCGCGTGGCGGAGGCGTGGGAGGAGTAGTCCAGGCGGAATCGGGAGAGGGGGGGAACCCCTTTTCTTAAGGAGAAAAGGGGTTCC
>CAYUIN010000301.1:2134-4105 GCA_964444695.1 uncultured Desulfocurvus sp. | reverse complement strand
GCCGCCGCGGGCGCGGATCGCTTGCGCATACAATCCATTGACGCTATCGTGGGAATAAGGGGAGAAGTCCCCGGACTTCCACACGAGGTGAGCCGCCATGAAGGTCCGTATTGGAACTGCGTCGGCCCCGACCTTGGGGCTCTTCGCCTCGCGGGCCTGGGCGCAGGGTGATGCCCCGCCGGGGAGCGAGGTGCCGGGCGCGCTGGTGCGGGCCCTGGGCGGCCCGGATGCCGCGTTGACGCTGGCCCTGGGGGCCGTGCTGCTGCTGGCCGTCTGGGTGCTGGTCTTGACCCTGCGCGGCCGGGCCCGGGGCCGGGACCTGTCCCGCCTGGGCCACAGCGAGCGCCGCTACCGCGATTTCTACGATCAGGCCCTGGTGGGCATCGTGCGCACCTCGTTGGACGGGGAGCGCTTTTTGGAGGCCAACGCCCGGGCGGCGGCCATCTACGGCATGGACGACGTGGAGGAGTTCAAGGCCACGGTCTGCCCGCGCGAGCTGTATGCGGACGCGGCCCAGCGCGAGGTGCTGTGGGAGTCGCTGCGCCGGGAGGGCAAGGCCGAGTCCCGGGACCTCATGCTGCGGCGCCGGGACGGCTCGCGGCTGCCCATCACCATGTCCAGCGTGCTGCACGGCGAACAGGGCTACGTGGAGAGCGTGCTCGTGGACCAGTCCGAGCTGCACCGGGCCCGGGAGCAGGTGGAGGATCAGCGCAATTTCCTGCAGACCATGCTCGACGCCATGCCCAACCCGTTCTTCTACAAGACCCCGGACGGGCGCTACCGGCTGTTGAACAAGGCCTTCGAGGACATGCTGGACACCGACGCCAGGGACCTGCTGCACAAGTCGGTGTACGACGTGTCGCCCCCGGAGCTGGCGGAGGTCTACGCGGCCATGGACCGGGCGCTGTTCGAGTCCAGCGGCCCGGCCAGCCAGCGCTACGAGCACCTGGTGCGGACCAGAAGCGGCAGGCGCACGGTGATCTTCAGCAAGGAGTCGGTGTTCGACTCCCAGGGCCGCAACCAGGGTCTTGTGGGCGTGGTCACGGACATTTCCGGGCTGATGGAGGTCCGCGCCGAGCTGCGCCGGGCCGAGGAGCGCTTCCGGACCATCTTCATGAACGCCGCCGAGGGCATCTTCACCAGCACGCCGGACGGGCGCTTCGTGGACGTGAACCCGGCCCTGGCCCGGATGCTGGGCTACACCTCGCCCGAGGAGGTCCTGGAGCAGGTCACGGACATCACCGGGCAGCTCTGGGCCGACCCCGGGGAGCGCGCGCTGATGGTGGCCCGCCTGGAGCGCGAGGGCGTGATCAACGGCATGGAGATGCAGGCCGTGCGCAAGGATTGCAGCCGGGTCTGGATGTCCCTGTCGCTGCGCGCGGTGCACGACGACCAGGGGCGGCTGGAGCAGATCCAGGGCCTGGCGGCGGACGTGTCCGAGCGCAAGCGCTTCGAGTTGGAGCTGCGGCGCATGGCCACCACCGACGGGTTGACCTCGCTGCCCAACCGCACCCAGTTCGAGGCGGCGCTGGACCGGATGCTGGCCCAGGCCAAGCGCTCGGGAGAGAAGGTCGCCGTGCTGTACCTGGACCTGGACGGCTTCAAGGGCATCAACGACACCTACGGCCACAAGGTGGGCGACGCGCTGCTGGTGCAGGTGGCGGACAGGATGCGCTCGCGCCTGCGCGAGTCGGACCTGGCGGCGCGCATCGGCGGCGACGAGTTCGCGCTGCTCTTGTGGAACGTCAGCAGCCAGTCCAACGCCGAGGCCGTGGGCCAGGACATGGTGCGGACCCTGACGCGGGAATACGTCTGCGGCGGGGTGCCCTGCCAGGTGGGCGCCAGCATCGGCGCCGCCATGTACCCCGGGGACGGCGAGAGCGTGCAGGCCCTGATGGAACGGGCGGACAAGGCGATGTACGCCGTGAAGAACAGGGGTAAGAGCGGCTTCGCTCTTGCCGCCGACGTGGT
>CAYUIN010000301.1:0-2124 GCA_964444695.1 uncultured Desulfocurvus sp. | reverse complement strand
AACGGAAGGAAACAGACCGTGGACGTGTTGTCGGCGAATTTCAGCGTGCCCTTGTGGGGCCTCGCCCTGGTCGTGGCCGTTTCGGTCGCGGTGGGCTGCGGCGTGCTGGCCCTGTTGCGCCGGATGCGCGGCGTGCGCGCCGGAGCGGGCGCCCTGCAACAGGTCCTGGACAATACGGGCGGCACCATCCGCGACCTGCGCGCGAGCGAGGAGAAGTACCGCCACCTCTACGAGAGCGCGCCCGTGGGCATCTTCCGCACCAGCGTGGACGGGTCGCGCGTGCTGCTGGGCAACGAGGCCGCCGCGCGGATGTTCGGCTACGGCTCGGTGGAGTCGTTCCTCGGCGAGTGCCGCCCGGCGGAGTCCTACGCCGACCCCGGGCAGCGCCGGGCGCTCATCGAGGCCATGCGCGAGACCGGCCGGGTGGAGGATTTCGAGATCGTCATCGCCCGCCCGGACGGCGGCCGCAAGGTGCTGTCCCTGTCCGGCCACCTGCACGAGGACAAGGGCTTCCTGGAAGGCGCGCTGCTGGACGTCACCTCCCGCAAGCGGGCCGAGCGCGAACTGACGGACAGCCACCTGTTCCTGCAGACGGTCATGGACACCATCCCCAACCCCCTGTTCTACAAGGACGCCGGGGGCCGTTTCCGGCACGTGAACAGCGCCTTCGAGCAGTTCCTCGGCCGCCCGCGCGGGGAGATCCTGGGCCGCAGGGCCTTGGACCTGGTGCCCACCGAGGTGGCCGGGGACTGGGAGGAGCGCTCCCGCGAGCTGCTGGACGGCGGCGGCGAGGCCATGCACCGCTTCGACGCCTGGCTGCGCATCCACGGCGGCGAGCGGCGCGACGTGGTGGTCCAGGAGGCCCTGGTGGGCGACTCGGCGGGCCGCATCCTGGGCCTGGTGGGCGTGTTCACGGACGTCACGGGCATGAAGCGCATCGAGAACGACCTGCGCGAGGCCTGGGCCACGTACCGCAACATCTTCGAGAACGCCGTGGACGGCATCTTCACCGTCACCTCGGGGGGGCGTTTCGTGCGGGCCAACCCGGCCATGGCCCGCATCCTGGGCTACGATTCGCCCGAGGACCTTGTGGCCAGCGTGAAGGACGTGGCGACGCAGGTCTACGCCGACCCGTCGCAGCGGCCCGCGCTGCTGGCCAGCCTGCGCGAGAACGGCGTGCTGCCGCGCCACGAGCTGGAGGTCCTGCGCAAGGACGGCTCGCGCCTCTGGACGGCGCTCAGCCTGCGCGCCGTGCTGGACGAGGACGGCGCCATCGTCCGCGTGGAGGGCGTGGCGGCGGACATTTCCGAACACAAGCGCGAGGAGGCCGAGCTGGCGCGCCGGGCGCTGTCCGACCCGCTCACCGGCCTGCCCAACCGCGCGGCCTTCGAGCGCGAGTTCGAGCGGATGCTGGCCCTGGCCCGGCGCTCGGGCCAGCAGGTGGGCGTGTTGTTCATGGACCTGGACGGCTTCAAGCCGGTGAACGACACCTACGGCCACCAGGTGGGCGACGAGCTGCTCAAGTCCATGGCCCGGCGCCTGAAGTCCCGGCTGCGCGTCTCCGACGTGGCGGCGCGCATCGGCGGGGACGAGTTCGGGGTGCTGTTGTGGAACGTCTCCGGCGAACAGACCATGACCTCCATCGCCCGGGAGATCATCGAGTCGGTGAACCGGCCCGTGTCGCTGGAGGTCTGCGAGTGCGAGGTGGGGGTCAGCGTGGGCGGGAGCCTGTTCCCGGCCCACGGCGAGACCCCGCGCGAGCTGATCCGCCGCGCGGACGAGGCCATGTACGCGGTGAAGCAGTCCGGGCGCAACCAGTTCCTGCTGGCGGGCACGCCGGGCCTGGGCTCGCCCCTGAAGACGGGGGGCGACGCGTCGGACGGCGTGGCCTCCGGGGCGGAACCGCAGGACGGCGACGGCCCGGACGCGGTGGACTTCGAGCTGCGGCCCATCGAATGACCCTGCCCGCCCGGGGCGGACGCAAAAAGGCCCGGCGCCGCGTGGCGCCGGGCCTTTTTCGTTCGCCCCGCGCGGGGCCTAGGCCCCGATGTGGGTCTCGTAGGCCTGGACGGTGTTCATCAGCAGTTGGGCGATGGTCATCGGCCCCACGCCGCCGGGCACGGG
>CAYUIN010000300.1:0-4105 GCA_964444695.1 uncultured Desulfocurvus sp. | reverse complement strand
ACTTCGCCGCCCTGCGCGCCGAGCTGGAGGCGGACGGGGCCCGCTTCCGTTCCGGCTCGGACACCGAGGTGGTGCTCGCGGCCTACGCGGCCTGGGGCCCGGCCTGCGTGGAGCGCTTCAACGGCATGTTCGCCCTGGCCGTGTGGGACGGCGTGGCCCGCGAGCTGTTCGTGGCCCGCGACCGCTACGGCGTGAAGCCCCTGTACTGGGCGGCGCGCGGCCAGGCGGTGTATTTCGCCTCGGAGGTCAAGGGCCTGCTGGCCGTGGAGGGCCTGGGCGCCCAGGTCGACCGCGAGGCCCTGCTGGAATACTTCACCTTCCAGAACTTCTTCACCGAGCGCACCCTGTACGCCGGGGTGCGCCTGTTCCCGGCCGGGTGCCGGGCCCTGCTGCGCCAGGGCGGCCCCGCCGAGCCGCGCCCCGAGCGCTGGTGGGACTTCTGCTTCGAGGAGCCCGCCGCGCCCCGCTCCGAGGCCGACTACCTGGAGGAGCTGGACCACCTCTTCACCCAGGCCGTGCGGCGCCAGCTGGTCAGCGACGCGCCGCTGGGCACGTACCTCAGCGGCGGCATCGACTCCGGGGCCATCACCGCCCTGGCCGCGCGCGGCGTGCCGGACATCCCGAGCTTCACCTGCGGCATGGACCTGCACTCGGCCTCCGGCCTGGAGCTGGCCTTCGACGAGCGCGACAAGGCCGAGCTGATGTCCTACCTGTTTGGCACCGAGCACTACGAGATGGTGCTCAAGGCCGGGGACATGGAGCGCGTGATGCCCGCCCTGGTCTGGCACATGGAGGAGCCCCGCGTGGGCCAGTGCTACCCCAACTTCTACGCGGCCAAGCTGGCCGGGAAGTTCGTCAAGGTGGTCCTGGGCGGCACGGGGGGCGACGAGCTGTTCGGCGGCTACCCGTGGCGCTACTACCAGACCGTGGGCTGCTCCGACTTCGAGGACTACATCGACAAGTACTACGTGTTCTGGCAGCGGCTGATCCCCAACAAGGACATCCGCCGCGTGTTCGCGCCCATCTGGGGCGACGTCTCCGGGGTCTGGACGCGCGACCTGTTCCGCTCCGTGTTCCCGGCCAGCATGCAGGCGCCCTCGCGGCCCGTGGACTTCGTCCACGCCTCCATGTACTTCGAAGCCAAGACCTTTTTGCACGGGCTGCTGCTGCTGGAAGACAAGCTCTCCATGGCCCACGGGCTGGAATCGCGGGTGCCGTTTCTGGACAACGACCTGGTGGATTTCGCCATGCGCCTGCCCGCGCGCCTGAAGCTCGGCAACCTGGGCGAGGTGGTGCGCATGAACGAGAACGAGCCCGGGCCGAAGATGAAGCGCTTCTACGAGAAGACCCGCGACGGCAAGCAGCTCTTGCGGCGCATGCTGCGGCGCTACGTGCCGGGCGAGATCACCGAGGGCGTGAAGCAGGGCTTCTCGGCGCCGGACGGCTCCTGGTTCAAGGGCGAGAGCATCGAGTTCGTGAAGAAGGTGGTCCACGGCGACGACTCGCGGATTTTCGAGTACCTCGACCGCGACGCGGTGCGCGGCCTGGTGGACGCGCACCTGGGCGGCAAGGTCAACCGGCGGTTGTTCATCTGGTCCCTGCTGTACGTGGAATGGTGGCTGCGGCGGTTCATGGCCTAGGACTCAAGGCGGGACGGCGGACGGTATGTGCGGCATAGCGGGTGTGTTCAGTTACGGTGCGGGGCCGGGGCCCCTGCGGGCGGCGTTCGGGATGACCCGGGCCATGCGCCATCGGGGCCCGGACGGCGAGGGCTACGTGCTGTGCGCGGGCGCCGGGGGCGGCGTGCGCGCCTTCTGGGGGCCGGACACGCCGCCGGACACGGCGGGCCCGGGCCTGCCCTGGGCGCCCACGGCGCCGCTGCCGGGGGTGCCGGGCGCGGGCGACGTCTGCGCCCTGGGCCACCGGCGCCTGGCCATCGTGGACCTCTCGCGCACGGGGCACCAGCCCATGTCCTCCCCGGACGGGCGGTACTGGATGGTCTACAACGGCGAGATCTACAACGCGGCGGACATCGCCCTGGAACTGCGCTCCCTGGGCGAGGACTTCCTGGGCTCCAGCGACAGCGAGGTCCTGCTGCGGGCCTTCGCGCGCTGGGGCGAGGGCTGCCTGGAACGCCTCAACGGGATGTTCGCCTTCGCCGTGTGGGACAGCCGGGAGGGTTCGCTGTTCCTGGCGCGCGACCGCATGGGCATCAAGCCCCTGTTCTACCTGCAGGCTGGCGGCGTGTTCGCCTTCGCCTCGGAACTGCGGGCCCTGGCCCACAGCGGCCTGTTCCGCCCCGAGCCCGACTGGGAGTGCGTGTACCATTCCATGAGTTTTCGCTGCGCGCCGCGCCCGCTGACCTGCGTGCGCGGGGTGCGCGCCCTGCGCCAGGGGCACTGGCTGCGCCTGGACGCCGCCGGGCAGGGAGCCGAGCGGCGCTGGTGGAGCATCCCCCTGGGGCCCGCGCGGCGGGGCTGGGGCATGGACCAGTGGGCCGAGGCCCTGCGCGCCACCCTGGACGCCGCCGTGGGCCGCAGGCTGGTGGCCGACGTGCCCGTGAGCGTGTTCATGAGCGGCGGGCTGGACTCCACCACCATCGCCGCCCTGGCCGCCCGCCGGGGAGCCCGGCCCAGGGCCTTCACCCTGCGCTACGGCGCCGAGGCCCCGGAGCTGGACGAGGCGCCCCAGGCCGAGGCCATGGCCGCCATGTGGTCGCTGCCCCACGTCCTGGAGACCATGCGCCCCGAGGAGGCCCTGGAATGCCTGCCCGACATGCTGGGCACCTTCGAGGAGCCGTTCCACATGCTCGCCCCGCAGTACATGATCTCCCGCCTGGTGGCGGTCCACGGGTTCAAGGTGGCCCTCAACGGGCTGGGCGGCGACGAGCTGTTCTGCGGCTACGGGCGCGAACGGCTGCTGGCGCTGTGGAAGCGGCTGCGCCCGGCCGCGCCGCTGCTGGCCCGCATCCCGCCCTACACGGACCGCCTGGCCTCGCTGCGCGAGGTGGCCGCGCTGCCCACCCTGGCGGACGCCTACGTGTTCAGCTTCGCCGTGTTCAGCGAGGAGGTGAAGCGCGGCATCTTCGGGCCCATGGCCCGCCACTGGAACAGCGGGGCCGCGTTCCGCGAGCTCTACGGCCTGGACGAGCTGGAATTCGAGGACCCCATCCAGGCCCTGGGCTACTTCGACCTGGTGAACTACATCGGCAACCATCACACCGGGCGGGACGACCTGTTCACCATGCATTTTTCCATCGAGAGCCGGTTCCCCTTCCTGGACCACGAGGTGGTCTCGCTGGCCATGGCCATGCCTTCGGAGTTCAAGGTCCGCGAGGGCCGGGGCAAGGCCGTTTTGCGCAGCGCCGCCCGGGGTCTGGTGCACGCCGCCTGCCTGGAGATGCCCAAGAAGGGCTTCGGCCTGCCCCTGCGCCAGTGGATGCAGGGCGCCCTGGCGCCCCTGGTGTCGAGCAGGCTGGACGCCCTGCTGGCGCGCGGCGTGCTGCCCGTGCGCGACGTGGCCCAGCTGCGCGCCCTGGTGCGCTCCACGCCCATGCACTGGAAGCGGATGTGGTTCTTCGTGCACCTGGAAATCTGGCTGGAAACCATGTTCGACGCGGCGCCCGCGCCGACGTTCGGGGAGGCGGCATGAACGAGATGGGTTGGTTCTTCGTGGGCGGAGCCGGGCGCACCGGCACCACCGTGCTGCGCCGGGCCCTGGCGCGCCATCCCGCCCTGGCCGACGTGCCCGAGTGGCGCATGCTCACGGACCCCGACGGCCCGCTGGACCTGCTGCGCGGCCTGGACGCGGCCTGGGCGCCCTTCGCGGCCCACGTGCGCCTGCAGCGCCTGGAGCGCTTCCTGCGCCGCCTGGGCCGGGCCGGGCTGGGCGCCCGCGCGCTGGACTGGGCCGGGCGCAAGGGGCTCCTGCCGTCCCTGGGCGGGCGCAAGACCGCCCCGGCCTACGCCCAGCCCCCGGCCACGAGCTTCTGCCCCGGCTACTTCGGGCATCTGGAGCGCTACCTGCACGCCGCGCGCGAGCTGGTCTACGACGGCACCTGGGCCGGGGCGGAGTTGCTGTCGCGTGGGCGCATGCTGTACTGCGG
>CAYUIN010000299.1:0-4114 GCA_964444695.1 uncultured Desulfocurvus sp. | reverse complement strand
CCAGAGGGACGCCGCCCTGGAGGAACTGCCGGGCCTGAAGGTCATGCCGGACATCTTCTGGCGGCGGATCATCCTGCAATGCGTGGACAAGGCGGAATGGACCATGTCCGCCAGGCGCGTGACCATCCGCCTGACCCAGTACGCCCGCCCGGAAGATCGCCCCGGGGAGCTGTATTTCCTGGGCCTCACGCCGCGCCCCGCGCCGGACCTGGCCGTGGAGTTCGTGGCCGACGACCTGGCCGTGGCCGTGGCCCCGCAGGCCAAATCGGCCTACCGCATCCCCCCGAAGACCGCCTTCGTGCTCCAGGCCGTGGACGGCCGGACCCCCGTGCGCGACATCTACGCCGCCTTCGTCGCCCGCTTCGGCATGGCCCACCCCGCCGGGGTCGGGCGCATCGTGGAGGACCTGGCCCAACGCGGGCTGATCATCACCGGCGACCCGCTGGACGAGGGGCCCTCGGGGCCCTGGAACCGCCTGCGGTCCCTGGCCGGGCGCGTGCTGTCCTTCCAGTATTCGCTGCCCGCGCCGGACCGCTGGGTCGGCGCCCTGGAGCGGGCCGTGGGCGGGCTGTGGAACCCGGCCGCCGCCGCGCTGCTGCTGGCGGCCGCCGTGGCGGCCATCGCCCTGACCCTGCCCGCCGCGTCCTCGCTGTTCCAGTCCATGGACCGGGGCGCCATGCTCGGTTCCGTGTTCTCCGCGCCGCTGCCCGCCGCCGTGTTCGTGGTCGGGCTGAACATCGCCCTGCTGCTGCACGAGCTGGCCCACGCCATCACCTGCAAGCACCTGGGCGGACGCGTGCACGCCTTCGGGCTGATGGTCTACTGCGGCATCCTGTGCCCCTTCGTGGACACCACGGACGCCTGGATGTTCAAGAGCAAATGGCGGCGCATGGCCGTGTCCCTGGCCGGTCCGGCCATGGACGTGCTCAGCGCCGCGCTGGCCCTGAGCCTGGCGGCGCTGGCCTCGGCGGCGGGACAGGCCCGGGTCACGGAGGCCCTGGCGGCCCTGGCCCTGCTGCTGCTGCTGACCATGGCCCGCAACCTGCTGCCGCTGATGCAGGTGGACGGCTACTACGCCCTGGCGGACTTCCTGGAAGTGCCCAACCTGCGCCCGCGCAGCTTCGCCGCCCTGCGGGGCCTGGCCCTGGCCCTGGTCGGCCTGGGCGGCAAACGCCCCGCGGACTTCGCCGGGCAATGGCCGTTCGTGGCCTACGGCGCCACCTGCGTGGCCGGGCTGGTGCTGCTGGTCCTGGTGCCCGCCGGGACGCTGCTCTCCGAAAACCTCTCGGCCCTGCACGGGCCGGTGGCCTGGGTGCTGTCCGCCGTGTTCATGCTCTGGGCCGTGCACGCCCTGGGCAGCGCGGGCCGCGACTGGTACCGCCGGACCCGCCTGAAAACGCTGAACCTCAAAGAGAATTAGGGCGCTCCCCCATTGCGCCCGTCAGCCGACGCGACTATCCTCGGCGCAGCCGATCACCACCGGGGAACAGGACAGGCCACCATGCATCCCACCTTGCAGCAGATCATCATGGACATCATGACCGACGCGGACCTGAAGGCCCGCGCCCTGGCCGACCCCGCCGCCGTGCTGGCCGAACGCGGGCTGGAACTGCCCCCGGGGCATACGGTGCGCTTCGTGGAAGACACCCCGACCACGACCCACATCGTCCTGCCCTGCGCGGACGGCGAGTCCTGCGGCGGCGAGACGCTGGAACAGCGCACCTCCAAATGGTGGTAGTGCCGCCCCGCTGACGGCCCCCCCCCAAGCCACCGGCCACCGCCCCGAAACGAACCCTCCCCCGCAACCAGGAGCCCACATGAACACCGCCCTGCAACAACTCGCCATGGACATCATGACCGACGCGGACCTGAAGGCCCGCGCCCTGGCCGACCCCGCCGCCGTGCTGGCCGAACGCGGCATCGCACTCCCCGAAGGCCACACCGTGCGCTTCGTGGAGGACACCCCGGAGCTGACCCACATCGTCCTGCCCTGCGCAACCGACGAGGAATGCGCCGCCGAGGCCCTGGAGCTTCGCCAATCGAAGGTCGTCAACTAGCGGCAGCCGCCACGGCGCAACCCACGATTCCCAACGAGGATCCCGCATGAACACCGCCCTGCAACAACTCGCCATGGACCTCATGACCGACGCGGACCTGAAGGCCCGCGCCCTGGCCGACACCGCCGCCGTGCTGGCCGAGCGCGGCATCGCACTGCCCGAAGGCCACACCGTGCGCATCCTGGAGGACACCCCCTCGGTGACGCACATCGTGCTGCCCCACCCGGCCGACGAAGGCACCGGCGAAGCGCTGGAACAGCGCTCGTCCAAGGCCTGCTACTTCTAAGCCATTGCGTACCCCAGCCGGAGCCGACGGACCGCCTCCCGCTGCGACCACGAATTTGACTCCCCCGCCCCGCGAGGCTATAGCTTCCCTTCGGCTCCAAGCCGCAGGAGACGCACCATGGCCCGCACCATACCCCTTCGCCAGGACGGCCCCTTCAGGGGACCATTCTCCCCCGGCCAATACCGCTAGCCCGGCGCACTCACGGGACCGGCGCCGGGCCTTTCGCGTCCCCTTCCAGTCAGTATTCTCGTATCCACGCCGCACAAGGCGGACAGATCCTCAAGGGATAGCGCAATGAACATCATCGACGAACTCCAGTGGCGCGGCCTGGTCTACCAGGTCTCGGACGAAGAAGGCCTCAAAAAGCACTTCGAAACCCCCGGCCGGACCCTGTACTGCGGCTTCGACCCCACGGCCAGGAGCCTGCACATCGGCAACATGGTGCCGATGCTCGCGCTGCTCAGGTTCAAGCGCGCCGGACACGATCCCATCGTGCTCATGGGCGGCGCCACGGGGCGCATCGGCGATCCGTCCGGCAAGGACGCCGAACGCCAGCTGCTGGCTTACGAGACCATCGAGGCCAACATCGAGAACATCCGGGGCCAGGTCCACGCCCTGTTCGGCAAGGACACCCGCGTGGTCAACAACTACGACTGGACCAGCGGCATGACCGTCATCGAGTTCCTGCGCGACATCGGCAAGAACTTCACCGTGAATTCCATGATGGCCAAGGAGTCCGTGCGCCAGCGCATCGAGCGCGACGAGGTGGGCATCTCGTTCACCGAGTTCAGCTACCAGATCCTCCAGGCCATGGACTTCGAATTCCTGTACCAGGCCCACGACTGCCGCCTGCAGATCGGCGGCTCCGACCAGTGGGGCAACATCACCGCCGGAACCGAGCTGGTGCGCAAGAAGGCCGGAGGCCAGGCCTACGCCCTGACCTTCCCGCTGCTGACCACCGCCTCGGGCGCCAAGTTCGGCAAGTCCGAGAAGGGCGCCATCTACCTGGACCCGGAGCTGACCTCGCCCTGGGAATTCTACCAGTACTGGGTCAACGCGGACGACCGCGACGTGGTCAAATTGCTCAAGTTCTTCACCTTCATGACCGAGGCCGAAATCGAGGCCCTGGCCGCGCGCGTGGCCGAGGCCCCGCACCTGCGCGAGGCGCAAAAGGCCCTGGCCGCCGCAATGACGATCATGATCCACGGCCAGGACGAGCTGGACAAGATCCTGAACGCGGTGGAGGTGCTCTTCGGCTCCGGCGACCCCGCCACCGTGGACGCCAAGACCCTTCGCTCGGCCCTGGACTCCGCCCCGACCGTGAGCTACCCCGCCGCCGACCTGCCCCAGCTCGCCCAGATGCTCGTGGACCTCGGCATGTGCAAGTCCAAGGGCGCCGCCCGAAAGGACATCGCCGCCGGGGCCGTGCGCGTGAACATGCAGCAGGTCTCGGACCAGGTGTTCACCCCGACCACGGCGGACTTCCTGCACGGCGAGGTGCTGCTGATCCGCAAGGGCAAGAAGCACTGGGGCCTGGTCACTCCGGCCTAGGCCCCGCCCACGGGCGCGAACGGGAAACCGCACCCCGGATTCCCAAGACCCCGCGCCCCACCTTAATCCAAGAATTTTACTAAACTTTCACTAACGAAAGAATAACACCCACCCGCCCCCCAAAAGAGCGGTTTTTAGGGAAGGGGAGGAAGGGGGAGAGGGTCCGGGAGAGGGGGAGGGAGGGGGAACCCCTTTTTTCCGCTGGAAAAAGGGGTTCCCC
>CAYUIN010000298.1:0-4135 GCA_964444695.1 uncultured Desulfocurvus sp. | reverse complement strand
CGCCGTGGTGGCGGACGAGGTCCGCAAGCTGGCGGAGAAGACCATGACCGCCACCCAGGAAGTGGGCGAGGCCATCCACGGCATCCAGGCCGACACGCGCAGCAACATCGAAAGCGTGGAGGCCTCGGTGCGGACCATCGGCGAGGTGGCCGAGCAGGCGGGCCGCTCCGGCGAGGTGCTGCGCGACATCGTGAGCATGGTGGAAAGCACCACGGACCAGGTGCGGGCCATCGCCGCCGCCGCCGAGCAGCAGTCCGCCGCCAGCGAGCAGATCGGCCGCAGCGTGAGCGAGATCAACCGCATCTCCGCCGAGACCTCCGAAGGCATGCACGAGTCCGCCGAGGCCGTGAACGAGCTGAACGGCCAGACCCAGCGCCTCAAGGGCCTGATCGGCAACCTGGCCTCCAACGCCTGATCCCCCACCCCGCCCGGGGCCGGAAAGCGCGCGCAAAAAAAGGACGCGGCCAAGGCAACCCCTTGGCCGCGTCCCTTGCTTTTCCGGGATCGCGGAGCCCTACTCGCCCGCCGTCTCCAGCCAGGCCGCGAGGTCCGCGAGCTGTTTCTTCACGGAGCCGGGGCCGGTGCCGCCGGGGGCTTCGCGGCGGGCGGCCGCCGTCTCGTACTTCAGGGCCTCGAACACGCCCTCGTCGATGAGCCCCGAGAACTTGCGCAGCTCGTCCAGCGTCAGGTCCTCCAGCTTCTTGCCGCTCGCCTCGGCGTAGCCCACGCAGGCGCCCGTGACGTGGTGCGCCTCGCGGAAGGGCAGGCCCTTGCCCACCAGCCAGTCCGCCAGCTCCGTGGCGTTCAGGAAGCCCTGGGACAGGGCCTCGCGCATCGAGCCGGGGTTGAACTGCATGGCGCGCAGCATGTCCGCCATGATGGACAGGGAGGCCGACACCGTGCGGTCCGCGTCGAAGAACGGCTCCTTGTCCTCCTGCATGTCGCGGTTGTAGGCCAGGGGCAGGCCCTTGACCAGCGTCAGCAGCGCCGTCAGCGAGCCGTAGACCCGCGCCGTCTTGCCGCGCATCAGCTCGGCCACGTCCGGGTTCTTCTTCTGCGGCATGATGGACGAGCCCGTGCTGTAGGCGTCGGGCAGGGTCACGAACCCGAAGCGCGGGTTGGCCCAGATGATCAGCTCCTCGCACAGCCGCGAGAGGTGCGCCATGCACAACGACGCCGTGAACGCGGCCTCGATGACGAAGTCCCGGTCGCTCACCGCGTCCATGCTGTTGGCGAAGATCCCGCCCATGCCCAGCTCGTCGGCCACGGCCTGGGGGTCCAACGGATACGTGGTCCCGGCCAGGGCCGCGGCGCCCAGCGGGCAGACGTCCGCCCGGCCCAGGCAGTCCCCGGCGCGGGCGTGGTCGCGTGTGAACATCTGCGCGTAGGCCAGCAGGTGCTGCGCCAGCGACACGGGCTGCGCGGGCTGGAAATGCGTGCAGCCCGGCAGCAGCGTCTGCTGGTGCTCCTCGGCCCGCTCGGCCAGCGCGGCCACCAGCCCCGCCAGCAGGCGGCGCCACTCGCGCAGCCGCGCGCTGACGAACAGCCGGAAGTCCAGCGCCACCTGATCGTTGCGGCTGCGCCCGGTGTGCAGCTTGCCGCCCAGCGGGCCGACGATCTCCGTCAGCCGCGACTCGACGTTCATGTGCACGTCTTCCAGCTCGCGCTTCCAGACGAACTCGCCGCGCTCGATCTCGCCCAGGACCTGCCCGAGCCCCGCCACCAGCGCCTCGGCCTCGTCCGCGCCGATCACGCCCTGCTTGGCCAGCATCCGCGCGTGGGCCATGGAGCCCGCCACGTCCTGCGCGGCCAGGGCCCGGTCGAAGCTCTGGGACTCCGTATAGGCCTCCACCGAGGACGCGGTGCCCCCGGAGAACCGCCCGCCCCACATCTTCTTCTCGGCCATGCCCTACCCCTTGCGGGCGAACCCGCGCAGCCGCAGGCCCTGCAAGGTGATGAACCCGGCAGCGTCCGCCTGGTTGTAGACCTGGTCGGTCTCGAAGGTCGCCAGGTCCTCACGATACAACGAATACGGCGACTTGCGGCCCAGCGGGTAGACGCAGCCCTTGTACAGCTTGACGCGCACCGTGCCCGTCACGCGCTCCTGCGTCTTGTCCACCAGCGCCTGCAAGGCCTCGCGCTCGGGCGCGAACCAGAAGCCGTTGTAGACCATCTCCGAATAGCGCACGATGAGCGAATCGCGCAGGTGCATGGCCTCGCGGTCCATGGTGATGCCTTCCAGGTCGCGCCGCGCCATGAACAGCACCGTGCCGCCCGGAGTCTCGTACACCCCGCGCGACTTCATGCCCACGAAGCGGTTCTCCACCATGTCCACCCGGCCGATGCCGTGGCGGCCGCCCAGCTCGTTCAGGCGGTGCATGATCGCCGCCGGGCTCATCCGCTCGTTGTTCACGGCCACGGGGTCGCCCGCCTCGAAATCGATGGTCATCACCTCGGCCTCGTCCGGCGCCTGCTCCACGGGCACGCACATGGCGTGGGAAAACTCGCCCGGCTCGTTCCAGGGGTCCTCCAGCTCGCCGCCCTCGAAACTGCAATGCAGCAGGTTCCGGTCGCAGCTGTACGGCTTGGCGTGGGAGACCGGCGCGGCGATGCCGTTGGCCTCGGCGTACGCCAGGCAGTCCGTGCGCGAGGTCAGGTCCCACTCGCGCCAGGGGGCGATGGTCACCAGCTTCGGGTCCAGCGCGGCGGCGGCCAGCTCGAAACGCACCTGGTCGTTGCCCTTGCCCGTGGCGCCGTGGGCGATGGCCTGGCAGTCCTCGGCGTGGGCGATGTCCACCAGACGCTTGGCGATCAGCGGGCGGGCGATGGACGTCCCCAGCAGGTAGCGGCCCTCGTAGACCGCGCCCGCGCGCATCATCGGGAAGATGAAGTCGCGCGCGAACTCCTCCTGCAGGTCCTCCACGTAGGCCTTCACCGCGCCGGTGCGCAGGGCCTTGTCCTCGATGCCGTCCAGCTCCTCGCCCTGGCCGAGGTCCGCCGTCAGCGTGACCACGTCGCAGTTGTAGGTATTCTTCAGCCAGGCCAGGATCACCGAGGTGTCCAGACCGCCGGAATAGGCCAGCACGACCTTCTTGATATCCCTCATCGTCTTCCTCGTTCGTAAAGAATACGAATTACTTACAGATGAAATATTCCATGAGCGCCTTCTGCATGTGCAGACGGTTCTCGGCCTGGTCGAAGATGATCGAGCGCGGGCCGTCGATGACGCCGACGCTCACTTCCTCGCCCCGGTGCGCGGGCAGGCAGTGCATGAAATAGGCGTTTGCCGTCACCGCCATCAGCCCCTCGTCCACCTGGAAGTCCGCAAAGGCCGCCTCGCGGCGCTTCTGCTCCGCCTCCTGGCCCATGGACGCCCAGACGTCCGTGTTCACGTAATGCGCGCCGTCGCAGGCCTCCTGCGGGTCGCGCGTCAGGACGATCTTCGCCCCCTGCTCGCGGGCCACGGCCAGCACGTTGGGGTCCGGGTCGAAGCCTTCCGGGCAGGCCAGGCGCAGCTCGAAGCCGAACAGCGCCGCCGCGTTGATGAACGAATGGGCCATGTTGTTGCCGTCGCCCACCCAGGCCACCTTGAGCGTGTCCAGCTCCGGCGTGCGCTCGTACATCGTCAGCATGTCGCTCATCACCTGGCAGGGATGGTACTGGTCCGACAGGGCGTTGATCACCGGCACCGTGGCGTAGTGCGCCAGCTCGTCCAGCTTCTCCTGCCCGAAGGTCCGGACCACGATGCCCTTGCAGTAGCGCGACAGGACCCGCGCCGTGTCCGCCAGGGGCTCGCTGCGCCCGAGCTGCGATTCGGCGGGCGTCATCAGCAGCGAATTGCCGCCGAGCTGCCGCACGCCGACCTCGAAGCTCACCCTGGTGCGCGTGGAGGCCTTCTCGAATATCAAGATGACCGTCTCGCCCCGCAGCGCGTCGCCACGGAACCGCTCGGCCTTCATCTGCGCGGCCCGACGCACCAGCTCGTGCGCCTTGCCCGCATCCAGATCAAGAATACTCAGAAAATCCTTCGTCATGGCTGCATTCCTCATTCCCAATAGAATAATCCCCTCCGCACAAGAGGAAACGAACAGTTAACCTCACCCCCCACCCCTTGTAAACCCCCCGCCCCCGGGCC
>CAYUIN010000297.1:0-4154 GCA_964444695.1 uncultured Desulfocurvus sp. | reverse complement strand
CCGTTCGTCGTTTCGCGGTGCGGGGGGCCGGGCTACTTGGCGGCGGGCTTGGCCGGGGCGGGGGCGGTAACCGGGGCCTCGCCGGGAGCCGGGAACCAGCGCCTGCGCAGCGTCTCGATGGTCCCGTCGGCGCGCAGCGTGGCGATGGCCGCGTCCAGCGGCGCCTTCCAGGGCGACCCCGCGCGCAGTTCGATGACGTAGGGCCGGGGGTCGTACACCGGGCCCACGGCGCGCAGGCCGTGGGCGTGGACCGAGAGCGGCCCGTCCACCAGCAGCGCGTCGTGCAGGATGGCGTCCAGGTCGCCTTTTTCCAGCTCGGTCACGGCGTCCTCGATGTGCGTGAACAGGCTGGGCATGGCCAGCGGGGCCAGCTCGTACAGGGCGTCCGCCGCCGGGGAGCCCAGCCGCGCCCCGACGATCATCCCGCCCAGGTCCTGCGCGCCGCCGATGTCCGTGTTGTCCGCGCGGACCAGCAGGCGCAGGCCGCCGTCCAGGTAGGCGGCGGAGTAGGCCAGGGCCGGGTCCGGGTGCGCGGGCAGCAGCAGCCCGGAGACGTAGGCGTCGATCCTGCCGGAGACCAGGGCCCCGCGCGCCTCGCCCCGGGAGACGGCCGTCAGCCCCGCGTCGGCGTCCATGACGTCGGACAGGGCCCGGATCAGCTCCACGTCCAGTCCGGTGAAGCTGGTCTTGTCCAGCACGGTGAAGGGCCGGGACTCCGGGTCCACGCCCACCACCAGCGGCTCCAGGCCGCGGGCGGCCAGGGGGTGGACCAGGGTCAGGACCAGAAGCAGGAGCAGGGTGCGCATGGGGTTCGGTTCCTGGCGCGATGCGCCGAAGAGGGTCTCGTGATGCACGGCGGGACTACCCCGGGCCGCAGGCGAGGTCAAGCCCGGCTGGGCCTCAGCCCGGGGGCAGGGCGCCCTCGCGGGCCAGCAGGTCGGCCACGGCCCGGGCCAGTTCCTCGTAGCCCCGGGCGTTGGGGTGCACCAGGTCGGCCTTCAGGGCGCCGTCGGCCAGGATGCGGGGCAGGGTCGTCTCGTCCAGGGGCACGTTCATCTCGCGGGCCAGCTCGCCGTAGAGCGCGACGCTGGACAAGAGCAGCCTGGGGCGCGGCACGCCCAGCAGCATCACCTGGGCCCCGGCCCGGCGGCAGGCCTCGATCATCCGCCGCAGATTGCTTTTCAGCGCCTCCTGGGACAGGCCGCGCAGCAGGTCGTTGCCGCCGTGGCAGAGGATCACCAGCGCCGGGCGGTCCCGCTCCAGGACCCCGGGCAGGCGGGCCAGGCCGACCTCGGAAATCTCCCCGGGCACGCCCGCGTTGATCACCCTGCGCCCGATGAGCTCCTGGAGCCGGGCCGGGTAGGCCCGGGCGGGGTCGGCCTGCATCTCGGGGCCGGAGCCCGTGCCCCAGGTCAGGCTGTCCCCGTAGGCCAGGACCACGGCGTCCGGCGCCAGGGGCGCCAGGGCCGCGTCCGGCCCCGGGCAGGCGGCCAGGGGCCCCGCCAGCAGGCAGGCCGCCGCAGCCGGAAAAAAACGGGCCCGGACCCTAAAGAAATCCCAGAGGCGTCCGATAAGCATAGCGGAGGGCTCCGTCTTGGTTCCGCCCCGCCCGGCCGAGGGCGGGAAAAAGGGGAGCCGCGCAAGCGGGGCTCCCCGGGCGAACGGCGCGCGGCGCGGCCGCCTGGCCTAGTAGAAGACCTTGGAATAGCGGCCCGTGGCCACCAGCGCCCCGTTCTTGAAGACCACGGGCGTGCAGTCCTCGCGGGTTAAGGTGGTGGTGCTGACGGAGGCCGTGAAGGCCTTGCTGCCCATCTCGTTGGTGAAATAGTAGTAGGTCACGCGGGTCAGCCCGCCGTTCTGGTAGAGGTCCTTGAACGACGGTTGGCCCATGATCTCCACGACCTGGGCCTCGGTCATGCCCACGGAGACCTGCTGCATGTTGGCGCGGTTGGTCTTGGCCGAGAACATCGGCCCCGCGCAGGCGGCCAGGCCCAGGATCAGGAGCAGGGCCAGCGCGGCGGTGGCGGTCTTTTTCATGATGCGGTGCCTCCTTGTGACGGCGGTCGTGGTGATGCGTTTCCCCCCCCGGGGGAGACAGCGTCTCGGTGTGCGGAGAACCGGTTCTTCCGCACCTTAGGCAATACCCGGCCCGCAACGAAATGACAAGGGGGGCGCGCGGCCGGGCGCGGTTCCCGGCGGCGTTGCAAACGGGCCCGGCGCGTGGCATATTTAGGGAAAAGAACGAAAGACCGGAGCGAGAAGGATCATGCCCTACATCTCGACACAGATGCCCAGCGTGAATTCGCAGTCCACCGTGACCAACAGCGGCACCAGGATGACCAAGTCCGTGCTGCGCGAGAAGATGGTCAACGGCATGGAGATCACCGTCGCCGACTCCACGGCCGCGGCCTTCATGTGGTCCATGCAGGTCGGCTCGCAGTATCCGAGCATCCTGGACATGCCCCGCCGCAGCGTCCTGTCCACCGAACATCTGATGGGATTGATCCGCAGCCTCCAGGTCTAGCCCGCCGTCCGCCGCGCCCGTGCCGCGCGGCGCGCCGGTCCCTCCCCAACTCCCGCAACCTTCGGGGTTCCCCATGCCGTTTTCCGACTACATCGACCGTTACGCGGACGTCCTGTTGTGGGCCATCGACGCCTCGCGCGCGGCGCCCCTCGTGCCCGGGCAGAACGCCATCGTCCGCTTCGACCTCGCGGCCCTGCCCCTGGCCGAGGCCGTGCACCGCCGCCTGGTGGAGCGCGGGCTGAACACCATGCACCGCCTGAACCGCACCCCGGGCATGGAGCACGACTTCCTGCGCGCCGCGAGCGAGGGCCAACTGCGCTTCACCGCGCCGGGCAGCGTCGAACTGCACGAGAGCCTGGCCGCCTCCCTGCACCTGCTGGCGCCCGACGCCCTGACGCACCTGGCGGACATCGAACCCTCGCGCATCGCCGAGGTCTCCCGGGCGCGCAAGCCGCTGCGCGACATCCTGGAACGCCGCGAGCAGCACGGCGACTTCTCCTGGACGCTGTGCCTGTATCCCACGGCGGAGCTGGCCGAGAAGGCGGGCCTGAGCCTGGCGCAGTACGGCGAGCAGGTGGCCCGGGCCTGCTACCTGGACCGCGAGGACCCGGTGGCCGTGTGGAAGGAGCTCATGGAGCGGATGCGCGAGCTGCGCGCCTGGCTGGACGGGCTGGACCCGGCCGAGCTGCGCGTGGAGTCCGAGAACGTGGACCTGACGCTGACCCCGGGCGAGCGGCGGCGCTGGCTGGGCCTCACCGGGCACAACATCCCCAGCTTCGAGCTGTATCTCTCGCCGGACTGGCGCGGCACGCGCGGCGTGTACTACGCGGACCAGCCCTCGTACCGGGGCGGCAACTACGTGGAGAAGGTCCGGCTGTGGTTCGAGCAGGGCCGGGTGACGCGCTCGGAGGCCGTCATCGGCGAGGACTTCCTGCGCGACCAGATCGCCATGGACCAGGGCTCGGACAAGCTGGGCGAGTTCTCCCTCACGGACCGGCGCTTCTCGCCCATCGACCGCTTCATGGCCATGACCCTGTTCGACGAGAACTACGGCGGGGCGCAGGGCAACTGCCACGTGGCCCTGGGCGCGTCCTACCCCTCCACCTACGCGGGCCCGCAGACGGACCTGGACCCCGAGGGCAAGCGCGCCCTGGGCTTCAACAGCTCGGCCCTGCACTGGGACCTGGTGAACACCGAGGCCAAGACCGTCACCGCCGTGCTGCGCGACGGCTCGTCCCGGGTGATCTACGAAGACGGGCAGTTCCGCTTCTAGGGCGCGCCGTGGTCGACGCGCACAGCCTGCACCGGACCCTGCCCCGGCGCCTGGAGGCGCTGCCCGAGGGCCACGCCCTGGACGTGCGGACCTACAAGCGCGACCGGGGCGCGGTCTTCGTGCGCCTGGGCCCGGAGTTGTGGCGGGTGGTGGAGTTCGGCTACCAGGACGCCGACACCGAGGTCCCAACCGCCGGGCTGGTCCGCGCGGTGAAGGACCTGGTGCGGCGCGAATTCCCCCGCAGCACCAAGATCCGCGTCTACGCCCTGGGCCCCTTCGATCCCGACGGCCAGTCCCGACAGCCCTTCAAGCGGATCTGAGGCCGCCTCCGTCCGGGCGCCTGCGCCCCCCTTCCCC
>CAYUIN010000296.1:0-4162 GCA_964444695.1 uncultured Desulfocurvus sp. | reverse complement strand
TCGTGTTCATCTACGCGGGCCTGGGCGGCATGAAGGGCATCACCTGGACCCAGGTCGCGCAGTACTGCGTGCTGATCCTGGCGTTCATCATCCCGGCGGTGGCCATTTCCCTGAAGATCACGGGCAGCACGCTGCCGCAGCTGGGCTTCGGCTCGACGATCATCGAGGGCCAGCACGCGGGCAAGTATCTGCTCGACACGCTGGACCAGATCGGGCGGGACCTCGGGTTCTCCGGCTACACCCAGGCCTTCGGCCCGGGCAGCAAGTCCATGCTGGACGTGTTGTGCATCACGCTGTCGCTGATGGTCGGCACGGCGGGCCTGCCCCACGTCATCATCCGCTTCTACACCGTGCCCAGCGTGCGCGCCGCGCGCCTGTCCGCCGGGTACGCGCTGCTGTTCATCGCCATCTTGTACACCACGGCCCCCGCGGTGGCGGCGTTCGCGCGGTTCAACATGATCAACACCATCAACGAGACGCCCTACGTCCACGCCCCGACCTGGTTCAAGAACTGGGAGAAGACCGGGCTCATCGCCTGGATGGACAAGAACGGCGACGGCGCGATCCAGTACCGCGCCGGGGCGCCCTTCGCGGGCAAGCCCTCCGTGAGCGGCGAAACCGGCCCGCAGGGCCAGGTCATGCTGACCAACGCCCCCACGGACAACAAGAACGAGCTGTACGTGGACCGCGACATCATGGTGCTCGCCAACCCCGAGATCGCCAACCTCCCGGCCTGGGTCATCGCCCTGGTGGCGGCGGGCGGCCTGGCCGCGGCGCTGTCCACGGCCTCGGGGCTGATGCTGGTCATCGCCTCGTCCATCTCCCATGACCTGTACTACCGGATCATCAACCGCAACGCCTCGGAGAAGGCCCGCCTGACCCTGGGCCGGGTGATGATCGGCGTGGCCGTCTGCGTGGCGGGCTACTTCGGCATCAACCCCCCGGGCTTCGTGGCCCAGGTGGTGGCCCTGGCCTTCGGCCTGGCGTCCAGCTCCTTCTTCCCCATCCTGGTGCTGGGCATCTTCTGGAAGCGGGCCAACCGCGAGGGCGCGGTCTGCGGCATGATCGCGGGCATCTCCTTCACCATGCTGTACATCATCCAGACCAAGTTCATGGGCATGAGCCCCTGGCTGTGGGGCATCAGCCCCGAGGGCATCGGCGCCGTGGGCATGGTGCTCAACTTCGCCGTGACCCTGGCCATCTCCGCCATCACCCCGGCCCCGCCGGCGGAGATCATGGACATGGTCGAGAACGTCCGCTTCCCGCGCGGTGCGGGCGCGGCGGTGGACCACTAGGCGCAGGCAACCGGCGCGCGCCCGCCCCCGCATCCCCCTCTCGGGGGCCGGGCGCGCGCCGGGCCTTTGACGCGACGACCGCGACACGGGCCCGGACAGGCCCAAACAGGGAAGGACGCACATGGCACGACCGGACGACATCTTCTCCGCGCAGGCTTCGGAGCTGGTCCCGTTCCTGAAGAAGACCCTGCCCTTCTCCGACCTGGACGACGCGGCGCTCTCGGCCCTGGCCCGGGAGTGCACCATCGACTTCCATCCCAAGGGCACGCGCCTGCTGGTCCAGGGCCGGACCATGATCGAGCACGTGATGCTCATCCGCTCCGGCGCGGTGAAGCTGTTCCTGACCCAGGACGTGGGCGAGGACAAGCTCATCGACTACCGGGGCGAGGGCGCGGCCGTGGGCGCGCTGGGCGTCATCCGCGACGCCTGCGCCAGCCTCTCGGCGGAGACCATCGAGGACACCTTCTGCTTCAACATCCCCAAGAAGGTCTTCCGCGCGCTCATCGCCGAGCACCCGGCCATCACCCAGTTCTACCTGAAGAGCTTTTCCGAGGACTACATCTCCAAGGCCTTTTCCGAGCTGCGCCGCCAGCACGCGGACATCTGCGCGGGCAGCCCGCTGTACCTGTTCTCCACCCGCGTGGGCGACGTGATCCGCCGCAGCCCGCTGATGATCGCCTCGGGCCGGACCGTCCGCGAGGCGGCGCGGATCATGGTCGACGGCGGCGTGGGCTCCCTGCTGGTCACGGACCCGTACGGCGAGGCCGTGGGCATCGTCACCGACAAGGACCTGCGGCGCGCCGTGGCCGAGGCCGAGGACTATGACGCCCCGGTGGAATACGTCATGAGTTCGCCCCTGGCCACGGTCTCGCACCGCGAGATCTGCTTCGACGCGCTGCTTCGGATGATGACCGCCCAGATCCACCACCTGGCCGTGGTCCGCGAGGGGCAGGTGGTGGGCATGATCACCTCCCACGACATCATGCTCCTGCAGGGCCGCTCGCCCATGTACCTGTTCCGCGAGATCATGGGCGCCCGCTCGCTGTCCGAGCTGTACCCGCTCTCGGAAAAGGTGCCCATGACCGTGGGCTCGCTCATCGAGGAGGGCGCCAAGGCCCGCAACCTGACGCGGATGATCACCATCATGAACGACCTGATCCTGGAAAAGCTGCTGGGCTTCCTCCAGGACGAGATGGGCCCGCCGCCCGTGCCGTTCTGCTGGATTCTCATGGGCTCCGAAGGCCGCAAGGAACAGACCTTCCACACCGACCAGGACAACGCGCTCATCTACCGCGACCCCGCCGGGCCCGAGGAGGCCGCGCGCTGCGAGGCCTATTTCGAGACCTTCGCCACGGCGGCCATCGAACACCTGATGCGCTGCGGCTACCCGCCCTGCCCCGGCGGAATGATGGCCTCCAACCCCGCCTGGCGCATGCCCTTCGCCCGCTTCCGGGACTATTTCGAGCGCATGATCCTGCGCCCCGAGCCGCGCGAGGTCTTAAACGCCACCATCTTCTTCGACTTCCGCCCCGGCTGGGGCCACAGCGGCCTGGGCGAGGCCCTGCGCAACCACGTCGCCCTGCACGCCGCGCGCGAGGACGTGTTCCTGCGCCACCTGGCGCGGGACTGCCTCACCGTGCGCCCGCCCCTGTCGTTTCTGCGCAACATCATCGTGGAGAAGGACGGCGAGCACAAGGACACCCTGGACCTCAAGACCCGGGCCCTGGTGCCCTTCGTGGACTTCGCCCGGCTCTACGCCCTACGCCACGGCCTGCACGAGACCAACACCTTCACCCGCCTGGAGATCCTGCGCGAGCAGGGGCACATCCCCGCCGACCTCGCCGTGGAGGCCCTGGAGGCTTACGAGTTCCTGATGCAGCTGCGCCTCGTGCACCAGATGACCCGCATCAACAAGGGTGGCGCGCCGGACAACCACATCAACCCGGCCTCGCTGTCCGAACTGGAAAAGCAGACCCTCAAGGAAACCTTCGGCGTGGTCCGCTCCCTGCAAACCTTCATCAAGGAATCCTTCAGCCTGAACGTGGGCTGAGACGAGGACCCGGACATGATGACAGCCACCCCGGCCACCGCCCCGCCGCCCCTGGCCTGCATGCTGCGCCTGCTGCGCCGCGAGCCCAAAAGCGCGCTGCTGCGAGACAACCACGCCCACTTCGCCCGCTTCGACCAGGACCGGCCCCTGGCGGACTACGATTTCTGCGTCGTGGACACCGAGCTGACGGGTCTGTCACCGCGCAGTGACGAAATCGTCTCCCTGGGCGCCGTGAAAATCAGGAACCTGTCCATCACCGCCGACTCCTACTACACCCTCGTGGCCCCGCGCCGCGCCGTGCCCAAGACCGCGACCATGATCCACCGCATCACGCCCCAGATGCTCGCGGGCGCACCACGGCTGCGGCAGATCTTCCCGGATTTCCTGAACTTCTGCGGCACCGCGCTGATCGTCGGACACAACGTCGGGCTGGACATCTCGTTCCTCAACCGCGCCGCCACCGACATCCTCGGCGGCAAGCTCCATACCCCGTGCATCGACACCATGCGCCTGGCACAGGTCCACCAGCAGGAACTGTGGGAAAACTACTACGACCAGTTCGACGGCCAGATCTCCTACCAGCTGGGCGACCTCTCCAGCCGCTACGGACTGCCCGCCTTCAACCAGCACAACGCCCTGTACGACGCCATGCAGACCGCCTACCTGTTCCTGTTCCTGGTCAAGAAACTCAACAGCGGCGGCATCGAAACCCTGCGCGACCTGTACATGGCGGGGCGCAGCTGGCGGTGGTACTTCTAGGCCGAAAGGCACCGGGAGAGGGGGAGGAAACCCCCTTTTTCCAGCGGTAAAAAGAGGG
>CAYUIN010000295.1:0-4163 GCA_964444695.1 uncultured Desulfocurvus sp. | reverse complement strand
CCCAGGCCGAGCAGCAGCACGCAGGGCCGGGGCTCGCGTTCCAGGGCGGCGAGGCAGCCGCGCGCGGCGCGGGCCGCGGCGGCGATGTCGGGGAGGGGAGCGGGCGCGGGTTCCGGGGCCTGCGCGAAATCGAAACGCAGGACCTCAGCCGTGTAGCGCGCAAGGAGCGTGGCGTCGGGCATCGGGCTCCGGGGCGGCCTGGGGCCGCGAAAACAGCTCGTCGTAGAGGTCCATCAGCCGGGCGGCCACCACCTGGGCGCGGTACAGCCGCCGGGCCTTGTCCCGGCCCGCGGCGCCCATGCGCCGGGCCAGGTCCGGGTCCGCGAGCAGGCGCGCCACGGCGGCGGCGTAGTCCTCGGCCGTGGCGGCGACCAGCCCGGTGACGCCGTCCTCGACGAGTTCCAGCTGGGCGTTGTCGCGCAGGCCCGGGCAGGGGTGCGTGACCACGGGCAGTCCGGCGGCCATGGCCTCGGCGATGACCATCCCGAAGGTCTCTCCGGTGTCGTTGGCGTGGGCCATGACCCGGGCCCGGCCCAGGAAATCGGCCAGGGCGGCGTCGTCGGCCACAGGGTCGCACAGTTCCACATGCCCGGCAAGGCCCCGCGCCGCGAACCATTCGCGGACCTCGGGGGTGGCGCCGATGACGCGGTACACGGCCCCGGGCACCGCCCGCAGCAGGTGCGGCAGGAATTCCAGGCCCAGGCCCGACCATTTATCGGGGTCCGGGCGCGAGACGCGGGCCACCACGGGCGGGGCGTCCTCGCGCCCCGGGCCGCAGGCCGCGAAACGGTCCGTGTCCACCGGGTTGTACAGCACGCGGTGGCGCGGGCCGGAGACGTCCTGCCCGTGGACCGCGCCGTAGCGCGCGCGGCAGAACTCGGAGACGAAAAGATGACGGTCGATGATCCGGGCCCCGGGGCTGGGGTCGTGGCGGCCGAAGACGTTGGTCTCCACCACGGCGGGGGCGCCGACCAGGCGCACGTCGCGCAGCAGGCGCGGCTCGGGCCAGCCCGCGCGGTGCAGGTGCAGCACCTCGGGGCGCACGCGGGCGGCGGTGCGCAGCAGGTCGGGGCCGACGTGCACCGGGACGCCCAGCGCGGTCAGCTGCGCGCGGCGGGGGCCGTCAGCGAAGGCGTGGACGTGGGGCTCGTAGCGGGCGGGGTCCATGTGGGCCGCCAGGAGCTGCATGGTCTTCTCGGTGCCGCCCAGTCCCAGGCCGCCGAGAACGTGCAGCACCTTGCGCGGGGTGCTCACGGCGCGGCCCCCGTCAGCGCCTCTGCCCGCCGGGGGCGTATGTGCCGCCGGGGGTGGTGCGCACGGCGCGCAGGGTGGCGCCGGGGCCGTAGGTGCCGGAGGTCTGCGGGGCGGGCCGGGGTGCCTGTGCCGGGGCCGCTGCGGGCTCCGGTTTGGCGGCGGCCTCGCCGGGGGCCTTGGCCTGGGGCTGCGCCGGGGCGCTCTGCGGGGCCTGGGGCGCGGCGGGCTGGGCGTCGCCTTGCTGCGGCGCGGTGGACTTGATGCGGTTGAAGGCGTCGCGCAGGGCGGCCAGGATGCGGATGATCTCGTCCACCAGCTTGGGATTCATTTCCAGGTTGGCCCGCAACAGTCTGGTGTTGCAGTAGAAATACAGCTGATGCAGGTTCTGGGCGACTTCGCCGCCCTTCTCCCGGTTCAGGCTCTCGTCCAGCTCGGAGATCACGTCCATGGCGCGCGAGATGAGCATGCCCTTCTGGGCGTAGTTCTTCTCGGCCATCATGGCCTTGGCCTGGTTCAGGTACTTGATGGCACCGTCGTAGAGCATCACCAGGAGGTCGCCCTGGGAGGTGGTGGTGACCTGTGTCTCGAAATACGCCTTTGCGGCCTTCAGCATCGTTTACTCCGGTCCGGCTTAGGACGAGGAAAGCTGCTTCGCCTGGTTTTCCAGCGAAGTCATCATGTTGTCGTAGTAGGACAGCGTCGATTCCAGACGGGCGAAACGCAGCCGCAGCGTGGTCTCTGTCCGCGCGATGCGGTCCTCTTCGTAGGATATCTTCTTGTTAATGTTGTCGATGATGGTCTGGTAGTTGGTCTGCAGGATGTGCAGCGGGCCCGACGTGGAGCTGGTCAGGTCCTCGAGCTTCTCCACCATCTCCCCGGCCTTGCCGAGCTTGAGGCGGACCTCGCCGCTGAAGGTGGACGAGGCCGTGAGGTTGACGGCCGTGAGCGCCAGACCGGCGACGGGCGTCCCGGCCTGGCCGGTGATGCTCGTGCCGCTGATGGAGGCCGCGTAGCCGCCGATGGTGGCCCCGGTGATGTTCCCGCCCGCGTCGGTGGTGTACTCCACGGCGTAGGTCCCGGGCTCGGTGGTCCCGGCGATGTGCGAGGTGTACAGGAAGTCCGGGGAGTTGGTCTCGCCCTCGTAGGACGCGCCGAAGAGCTTGGCCACGGCGTCGGAGTCCTCGTTCAGGGCCTCGCTGAAGATGGTCTCGTCGAACAGCAGCAGGCCGCGCGTGGGCGAGCCCTCTTCGGCGTCGGTGGTGATCCCGATCTGCGAGAGGGTGGCGATGACGTCGTCGTCGTAGTCGAAGCCGATGCCCTTTTCCGAGGTCACGTCCTTGAGCTGGGCGCCGATGATCTGCAGGCCGTAGTTGCCTGTGAGCAGCGAGCCCTGCTGGGTCTGGTCGTTGAACTTGGTCAGCGCCAGGATGGCCGTGCGGACCTCGTTGACCTTGTCCACGAAGCTGCGCACGTTCTCGGTGATGGCCTCGGCGTCGTTGTTGATGGAAATGATGGTCGTGCCCGCGTCCTTGACGTTGATGGTCAGGCCCTCGACGACGTCGGTCACGGTGTTGGCGGCGATGTCCACGGCCAGGCCGTCCACGCTGAACTGGGCGTTCTGCGCGGGCTGGGTCTTGTCCCAGTCGGCCGCGGCGTAGCCCGCCAGGGTCGTGTTCGCGGTGATGGCCAGGGTGTTGTCCAGGCCGAGGTCCTGCCCGCGCACCTGCAGGAAGTAGTTCGTGCCGTTGTAGACGATGCTGGCGCGGACCCCGGGGTTGTTGGGGTCCTTGTTGATCAGGTTGACCAGGCCCTCCAGGGTGGTGTTGGCGGGCACGTTGACGGTCAGCGTCTGGGGCGAGGCGGTGCCGTATTCGAATTCCAGGACCGCGTCGGCGGCGGTCACGGTGTCGGTCTTGCTGGTCAGGGCGTCCTGGCTGGTGTTGATCTCCACCTTGGCCACCTGGGTCACGACCACGGAGTGCACGCCCTCGGAGGTGCTGCTGTTGGCGCTGGCGGTGGCCACGGCCGTGTTGGAGGAGGACACTTCCTTGACGTAGAATTCGTCCATGCTGTCCATGGACTGCATGTGCGTCTTCAGTTCCAGCATGATGGTGTTCAGCTCCTGGAAGGCGACCTGCTTGTCCTCCCAGTCCTGGCGCCAGGATTCCAGCCGCGTCTTGTGTACGCTCTGGGCCTGGACCATGGCCTGGATGATGGAGTCGAAGTCCGTCCCGTTGCCGAGGCCGGTGAAGTGGATCGCTCCTGAAGTGAGATAATCGCCGGGCATGCCTTGTTCCTCGCCTGCAAATATTTCCTGGTTGCGGTTTGCCGCTCCCGTATTTTGCAAGGTTGGTGCCACAAAACGGCGCGGGCCGGACCGCGCTGGGAGGCGCGGCCCGGTCGGGACGCCGCGTCGCGGGGGGCTCCTGGCCCCGCGCGCGCCTATCGCCGTGCGGACTAGCCGCCCAGCAGCTGCATGGCCAGCCTCGGCAGGCTGTTGGCCTGCGCCAGCATGGCCACGGCCGACGGCGACAGGATCTGCTGCCGGACGAATTCCGTCATTTCAAGGGCCACGTCCACGTCGGAGATGCGCGACTCCGACGCCTGGAGGTTCTCGGCCTGGATCTGCAGGTTGGAGATGGTGTTCTCCAGCCGGTTTTGCAGGGCGCCGAGGCTGGCCCGGATGTTGTCCTTGCTGACGATGGCCTCGTTGAGGGCGGTCAGCGCGTTCTGCGCGGCGGACTGGGTGGAGATGGCGAGCCCCTTGCTCCCGGCCGCCGCCGCGTTGCCGACGCCCAGCGCCGAGGCCGTCGCGGTGTTGATCTGGATGTAGTAGTAGTCCTCCGCGCAGTCGTTGCCGGTGCCGAAATGGATCTTCATCTTGCCTTCGGACATCAGCCCGGACCCCG
>CAYUIN010000294.1:0-4164 GCA_964444695.1 uncultured Desulfocurvus sp. | reverse complement strand
CGGCGACGATCTCTTCCGGGCCCGCCACCTCGCCGGTGCCTATGGCCCACACGGGCTCGTAGGCCACGACGATGCGCTCCGGGTCCACGTCGCGGGGCACGCCGGACAGGCCCGCCTCCATCTGGCGGCGAAGGACCTCCTCCACCTGCCCCGCCTTGCGCTCCTCGATCTTCTCGCCCACGCACAGGATCATGGACAGGCCCTGTTCCAGGCCGTAGGCCACCTTGCGGCCCACGAAGGCGTCGTCCTCGCCCATCACGTGACGGCGCTCGGAGTGCCCGGCCAGGGCAAAGGAGCAGCCCAGGTCCAGGAGCATCCGGGGCGCGATTTCGCCGGTGAAGGCGCCTTCGGCCTCGGGGTAGAAGTTCTGCCCGCCCAGCAGGAACCCGGGGTTGCCCGCCAGGGCCTGGCCCGTGCGGCGCACGGCGGTGAACGGCGGGATGAGCAGCACCTCGCGGTCCGCCGGGAGCGTGCCCCCGGTCAGGTTCACCAGCTCCGAGGCCGTGTCGAAGGCCTCCTCGGCGGTCTTGTACATCTTCCAGTTGCCGGCCATCAGCTTTTTCATGGGGCTACTCCGCAAGGGCCGTGAAGGCGGGCATTTCCTTGCCCTCCATCAGTTCCAGGAACGAGCCACCCCCGGTGGAGATGAAGCTCACCTTGTCCGACAGGCCCGACAGGGCCAGGGCCGCGCCGGTGTCGCCGCCGCCCAGGATGGACACCGCCCCGCATCCGGCCACGGCGCGCGCCAGGCCCACGGAGCCGTGGGAAAACGCCGGCGTCTCGAACAGGCCCACGGGCCCGTTCCAGACCACGGTGCCCGCCCCGGCCAGGGCGGCCTCCCAGCGGGCCACGGACTGCGGCCCGGCGTCCAGGATCATCATCTCGTCCGGCACGGCGTCCACGTCCACCACGCCCGAGGCCTGGACCGCGTCCGGGCCCGTGCCCAGCACGCAGTCCACGGGGAGCAGCAGCCGCACGCCGCGCTTTTCGGCCTCGGCCATCACGGCGCGGGCCTCGTCCACCAGGTCAGGTTCGGCCAGGGAGGTCCCCACGCCGTGGCCCTGGGCCAGGAAAAAGGTGTTGGCCATGGCCCCGCCCACGATGAGCACGTCCACCTTGGGCAGCAGGTTCTTCAGGATCCCGATCTTGGTGGAGACCTTGGCCCCGCCGGAGATGGCCACGTAGGGCCGCGCCGGGTTCGCCAGGGCCTCGCCCAGGTACTTCCATTCCTTGATCAGCAGGAGCCCGGCGCATTTTTCCTTGGCGTGGCGGGCGGCGGCGACCATCGAGGCGTGGGCCCTGTGGGCCGTGCCGAAGGCGTCGCAGCAGTAGACGTCGGCCAGCCCGGCCAGGGCCGCGCCGAAGGCGTCGTCCCCGCCCTGCTCCTCCTTGTGGAAGCGCAGGTTCTCCAGCATCAGCACGCCGCCGGGGCCGAGCATGGCCGCCAGCTTCCGGACCTCGGGGCCCACGCAGTCCGGCGCCATGGCCACCTCGCGGCCCAACAGCGCCGCCAGGTGCACGGCCACGGGCTTGAGGCTCAGCTCGGGCACCACCGTGCCCTTGGCCTTGCCCAGGTGCGAGCACAGGATCAGCGCCGCGCCCCGCTCCAGGGCCAGACGCAGCGTGGGCAGGCTGGCGCGGATGCGGTTGTCGTCGGTGATCTTCCCATCCTTGATCGGGACGTTGTAGTCCACGCGGATGAGCACCTTCTTGCCCTTCAGGTCCAGCTCGTCGATGCAGCGGATCATGGGAAATCTCCTTGCGGGAGGGGGTTGGCCGCACGGGCGCGGCTCATCGGTTCATACTCCAAGGCGCGAGAATTATCCAGGCCCGGGCGCGCTTTCGCCGCCGGAGCCGGGGTGCAGCTCCCGGGCCATGCACACGGCGTCCTCCCCGGTGTCCGGGTAGTAGCCCTTGCGCAGGCCCGTGGGCGCGAAGCCGAAGCGCGCATACAGCGCCCGGGCCGGGGCGTTGCCCACCCGGACTTCCAGGCGCGCCGTGGTTATGCCCATGTTTTCGCATATCTGCAACACCAGGCCCAGCAGGCGCGCCCCCAGGCCCCGGCGCCGCAGCTCCGGGCGCACGGCGATGTTCAGGACCTCCATCTCGTCCACCACGTGGTAGAAGGAGCAGTACGCCGCCAGCCCGTCCGGCCCGCGCAGGCCGAAGACCTTGAAGACCTTGCCCTCCAGGCCCAGGCGGAATTCCTTCTCGCCCCAGGGCGCGGAAAAACAGACCCGCTCCAGGGCCACCAGCGAGTCCAGGTCGTCCATGCCCAGCCGGGCGAATTCAAAGTCCTGTGCCTGCACGAAAAGCCCCGTGGTTCGTGTTGCCCCGCCGGGGGCGCTTCTGCTACCGTCCGGCCCATGCCAAGGCGCAGCGCGAGCATACACCCCGGCGTGGAGGCCGTCGAGATCGTGGACGAGGGCGACCGCCCCCTGGGCGTGATGCCCCTGCCCGACGCCCTGCGCCAGGCCCTGTCCCACCGCGTGGTGCTGACGCTGCTCTACGACGCGGCGGGGCGCGTCTGCCTGCAACGCCGGTCCCTGGGCAAGGCGCTGTATCCCGGGCGCTGGGACCTCTCCTCCTCCGGCCACGTGCGGGCCGGGGAGTCGCGCGAGGACGCGGCCATCCGCGAACTGTTCGAGGAGCTGGGCGTGCGCGCCCCGCGCCTGGCCCTGGTCGCCGAGACGCCCGCCACGCCCGAGACCGGGCACGGCTTTACGACGCTCTACAGCGCCGGGGGATTTTCCGGGATCATCGTGCCCGACCCGGCCGAGGTCTGCGAAGTCTCCTTCGTGGACCGCGACGAACTTGAAGCGCTGGTCGAAGGATTCCGCGAGATGCTGACCCCGGCCCTGGTCCATTTCTGGGAGCGGGGGCTGATCTTCCCGGACGGCCCGGCCGAGCCCGGCTCCGGCTCCTAGGCCAGATCCGGCCCCTCGCCCAGGACCAGCGCGCCCAGGGCCTCGTGCAGCCGTCCGTTGCTGGCCAGGATGCTGGGCGCGCCCGGCGTGTAGGCCACGGCGGGATCAAAGCGCGTCACCCTGCCCCCGGCCTCCTCCACCAAGAGCCAGCCCGCCGCAGTGTCCCACGGTTTGAGGCGGATCTCGTAGAAGGCGTCCATGCGCCCGCAGGCCACGTAGGCCAGGTCCGCCGCCGCCGCGCCCATGCGCCGCACGCCCTGCGTGGCGGGCAGGACGCGCCCCAGCGGGCCCATGATCCACTCCAGGTCCTCGGCCACGCTGTAGGGGAACCCGGTGGCCACCACGGCCTCCTCGGGGCTCGCGGCGGCGGAGACGGCGATGGGCTCGCCGTTCAAAAAGGCCCCGCCCCCGCGCACGGCGTGGAACATCTCGCCCAGCACGGGCACGGCCACCACCCCCAGCTCCACCCGTCCGGCCCGCCACAGGGCGATGGACACCGCCACCACGGGCAGGTCGTGGGCGAAGTTGGTGGTGCCGTCCAGGGGGTCGATGATCCAGGTCAGCTCGCCGGGAATGCGCGACTCGGCGCTCTCCTCGGCCATGAAGGTCGCCCCGGGCAGCAGGCCGCCCAGGCGCTGTTTGAGCAGCGCCTCCACGGCCAGGTCGGTTTCGGTGACCAGGTCGATGCGGCCCTTCTTGCGGATGGTCTTCGGATTGGCCCGGCCTTCGAGGATGCGCGCGGAGGCGGCCTGCGCGGCGGCCAGGGTCCCGGCCAGGAGCACCGGGGTGACGAAATCGGACATGGGCCCTCCCTGGGGTTCGGTCACGAAAAAGGCGGCCCGGAACGGGCCGCCCTGCTCGTCTCGTCAGTGGCCTGGGATCAGTTGATCCAGACCCGCGAAAAACGCTTGTCCTCCACCAGGCTGCGGCCCGTGCCCCGGACCACGGTGGTCAGCGGGTCGTCGTCCACGATGACGGAGAGGTTCGTCTCCTGGCTGATAAGCTTGTCCAGGCCCTTGAGCAGCGCGCCGCCGCCGGCCAGCAGCAGGCCGTTGCGGGCGATGTCGCCCACCAGCTCGGGCGGGGTCTTTTCCAGGGCGCGCTTGACGGCCATCACGATGGCCGCCACGGGCTCGCGGATCGCCTCGCGCACCTGGGCGTCGGTGATCTCGATGCAGCGCGGCGTGCCGTCCTCGTTGTTCTTGCCGGAGTCCTCGCCCACCTGGGTCTCGTCCAG
>CAYUIN010000293.1:0-4166 GCA_964444695.1 uncultured Desulfocurvus sp. | reverse complement strand
GTCCTGGCGGGGTCTGGGGCAGCGCCCCAGCCGCCGCAGGCAAACCCCGCCCGGCGCCTAGCCGTTCCAGTTGTTGGCGGCGGGGTCGAGGAGCTCGCGGCCTTCGCCGGGGTAGGTGTCGGTGTCGGGGTCCGGGGTGGGTGGCGGCCAGTGGCCGGGTTGGGGGTCCGGGCCTTCGAGGGTCACGGGGGTCGGGTGGGAGTCGACCATGGCCGGTGTGGTTCGCGGGTCGTGCGCGGCCACGGCGAAGGAGAATTCGATGGGGATCATGTTGGGGTCGAAGCAGTAGACGGAGTGGATGAAGCCGTGGTCGATGATGGGCGACGGGTCGCAGCCGGAGGCGGCGAGCAGGTCGCGCAGTTCGAGGAGGTCTTCCTTGCCGGCGACGCCGATGGAGACGTGGTCGAAGGCGACCTTGCCGCGCACGGGGAAGCCGTGGTCCTTCATGTCCAGGGGCTGGACGCCGGGCCATTCGAAGAAGGCGATGAGGTCGCGATCGGAGATTTCGAAGAAGTAGTGGCGGTAGCCGGGGCGGCCGAGCCCGGCCACGAGGCGCATGCCGAGCAGGTCGCGCCAGAAGCGGACGGTGGCGTCCATGTCTCCGGTGACCATGGCCAGGTGATTGACTCCGTTATAGCGGGGCATGGCGATCCTTCCTGCTGCCTGGGCGCGGGGCGCTGGTTTCCGATTTGCATCAAACTAGCGGAAAAGACAGGGGCTTTCAATACGTGACAAAAGTCCCGAAACGAGGGGTTGCCGCGATCTCCCGTCGGAGGTAAGGAATGGGACCGGCGCAGGGCCTTCTGGCCCGGGCCGCGCACAACAAGGAGACGCACGTGGGCTTTTTATCCGCCAGCGCGAGTTTCACGCGCTACCGCATCATAGAAGAAATTCCGGAGACGTTGTGGGCCGAGATCCCCGACAGGCTCCGCAAGAACGCCTTCAAGGACATCGACCACACGGCGGACGAGCGCTCGTTCGGCTGGGTCTGTTTCGACGACATGCTGGACGCGGACTGGCGCACGGCGCCGCCGCAGAAGGCGGAGTTCATCACCATGGGACTTCGGCTCGACACGCGGCGCATCGCCCCGGCGGTGTTCAAGAAGCACCTGACCCTGGCCATGGCGGACGAGATGGACCGCATGGAGCAGACCAAGGGCAAGCGCTACGTCTCGCGCGACCGCAAGACGGAGCTCAAGGAGCAGACCAAGCTGAAGCTGATGGCCCGCTCGCTGCCCATCCCCGCGCAGTTCGACGTGATCTGGAACATCCAGACCGGCGTGGTCTACCTGGCGTCCATCCAGTCCAAGCTGCGGGCGCTGTTCGAGGACATGTTCACCATGACCTTCGACCTGCACCTGGAGCCCATGACGCCGTACTACCAGGCCCTGGCCCAGCTCGGCGAGGAGCGCTCCCGCGCCCTCGAGGACCTCGAACCCACCGAATTCGTTTAGGGAGCCGGGCATGGATCACGCATATCTGGGCGAAATGACGGACGTGACGCTGGGCCAGGAGTTCCTGACCTGGCTGTGGTACAAGAGCGAATCCCAGGGCGGCAACTTCAAGAGCCCCGACAACGAGCCGTTCATGCTCTACCTGGAGCAGCGGGTCTCGGTCACGGGCGGCGAAGGCGACGCCAAGGAGACGACGTCGGTGAGCGGCCTGCTCTCCGAGCTGCGCGAGGCCAAGACCGGCCTGTCCATGGGCAAGAAGGTCTCCAAGGCCCTGGTGCGCATCGAGGCCGAGACCGAGCAGTGGTCCGGGACCATCAAGGCCGAGGACTTCAGCCTGTCCTCGTTCAAGACCCCGAAGATCGAGACCAAGCAGGAGGAAGGCGACGACCCCGACGCCGTCTTCCTGGAGAAGATGTACCTCCTGGAGCGCGGGCTGGCCTTTTTGGACGCCGTGTTCCTGGATTTCCTGAAGGCCCGGTTCTCCGAGGGCTGGCAGCAGGAGGCCCGCGCCGTGGGCAAATGGATGGCCGACGAGGCCTAGGCCCGCACGAGGAGCCCCGCACGCATGCTGACCTATCCGCGCATCGACCCCGTCGCCCTGAGCCTCGGCCCCCTCAAGGTCCGCTGGTACGGGCTGATGTACATGATCGGGTTCGTGGGCGGCTGGCTGCTGGGGCGCTGGCGCGCGTCCAAGCCCTGGACGCAGCTGAACATGGCCGAGATGGACGACCTCATCGGGCTGGTGATGCTCGGGGTCATCCTGGGCGGGCGGCTGGGCTACGTGCTGTTCTACGAGCCCGGGGCGTACCTGGCGCATCCGGAGCAGATCCTGCAGATCTGGAAGGGCGGGATGTCCTTCCACGGCGGGCTGCTGGGCGTGCTGGTCTGCTTCTGGCTGTTCGCCAAGAAGACCGGCAAGACCTTCTTCCAGGTCTCGGACTTCATCGCCCCGCTGGTGCCCATCGGCCTGGGGGCCGGGCGCATCGGCAACTTCATCAACAACGAGCTCTGGGGCCGGGTCACCGACTCGTCCGTGCCCTGGGCCATGATCTTTCCGGGCTGGGAAGCGGGGCCCTACCCCCGTCACCCGTCCCAACTGTACGAATTCGCCCTGGAAGGCGTCGTGCTGTTCATCGTCTGCTGGTGGTTCTCCTCCCGACCGCGCCCCGAACGGGCCGTCTCGGGCGTGTTCGCCGCCGGCTATGGCCTGTTCCGTTTCATCGTGGAGTTTTTCCGGGAACCCGACGCACAGCTGGGCTTCCTGGCGGGCGGCCTTACAATGGGCCAACTCCTGTCCCTGCCGCTTCTGCTCTACGGTACCTACCTCGTCTGGCGGGCCTACCACCCGCGCGAACCTCAAACCGCATAGCAGTGAACCATGCCCAGCAATCCGATTTTAAGCGCTCTTCTGGATAAGCACCTGCCCGCCCTCGCCGAGCGCGAGGCGCTGGACCCCGCGGCCATCCGCGCCGCCGTGGACGCAGGCTCCATGGTCCTTCTGGCCAACCCGGCCCACGAGAACGTGATCCCGACCCTGGTGGGCCAGCCCGCCACCGTCAAGGTCAACGCCAACATCGGCACCTCGCCCTTCGTGGAGGCCCCCGACAAGGAAATCCTCAAACTGCAGATCGCCGAGGCCAGCGGCGCACATACCGTCATGGACCTCTCCACCGGCGGCGACCTGGACGTGATCCGCAAGGAAATGCTCGCCGCCAGCGGCCTGCCGCTCGGCACCGTGCCGCTGTACGGCTGCGTGCAGAAATACATCAAGGCCGGCGAAGACCCGGCCAACTTCACGGCCGACGAACTGCTGGAAGAGATCGAACGCCAGGCCGAACAGGGCGTGGACTTCATGACCGTACACTGCGGCGTGACCCGCCGCGCCGCCGCCCTGGTGGAGGAAACCGGGCGCGTGCTCGGCGTCGTCTCTCGCGGCGGCTCCATCACCGTGCGCTGGATGAAGACCCACGACAAGGAAAACCCCCTGCTGGAACGCTACGACGACCTGCTGGACATCGCCGCCAAACACAACGTCACCCTGTCCCTGGGCGACGGCATGCGCCCCGGCGCGGGCTGCGACGCGGGCGATCCCGCACAGTGGGAAGAAGTCGTCGTGCTCGGCGAACTGACCAAACGCGCCTGGAAAAAAGGCGTCCAGGTCATGATCGAAGGCCCCGGACACGTGCCCCTGCACCTCGTCCAGGCCCAGATCCAGGGCATCAAACGCCTCTGCTTCGGCGCCCCGCTCTACGTGCTCGGACCGCTGACCACAGACGCCTCCCCGGGCTACGACCATATCGCAGGCGCCATCGGCGGCGCCCTGGCCGCTTACTTCGGCGCGGACTTCCTGTGCTACCTGACCCCCGCCGAACACCTGACCCTGCCCGACGGCGAAGACGTCCGCCAGGGCGTCATGGCCTCGCGCATCGCCGCCCAAAGCGCCGAAAACGCCCTGGGCCGCCCCCTGGCCGTGCAGCGCGACCTGGCCATCTCCCAGGCCCGCGCCGACCTGGACTGGAACGCCATGGCCACCCTGGCCCTGGACCCGCCCATGGTCCGGCACCGCCGCCGACACCACTCCGACCGCGAAGAATGCGCCATGTGCGGCGAATACTGCGCCGTCAAAATGCTGCGCGACTTCAAAAAGAAGTAACGCCGGCGTCGGGGATACGCCGAGGGGTGCAAGTGCCTCCGGCGGTTGGGCTCCGCCCA
>CAYUIN010000292.1:0-4175 GCA_964444695.1 uncultured Desulfocurvus sp. | reverse complement strand
CCCACCCCAGCCCCCTCTTCACCCCGCCCCGCCCTCCACCCCGCCCCACACCGCGCCTCCGGCCCGGGGTTTTTCCGGCCCAAATATTGCTGTATGGTGTTGCCGGGGTATTTGGGCGCCGGTTTCTTGGCATGGAGGCGGTTGATGGCGAGACGTTTTCGGTTTGGTTTGGAGCGGGTGTTGGACTATCGGCGCCAGCTTGAGGACCAGGCGAGGATGGAGGTGGCGCGGGCCTTGGCGGCGCACCGGGCGCAGCAGGCGCTGGTGTTGGAGCTCAGGCATGCGCTGGACCGTCACATCGCGTCTTTGTATGCTGGGGCCGAGGTCACGGAGAACGATATGTGGCTGTGGCGCCGGTACCGGGTTCGCCTGGAGGAGGACATCGTCCTGGGCGAACGGGAGTTGATGCGTCTGGGCCAGGAGCTGACGCGGGCGCGGCAGCGGTTGGTCTCCGCGGCCAAGGAGAAGAAGCTGCTGGACAAGCTGCGGACGCGCCAGGAGCAGGAATTTCGCAAGGAAGAAAACCTCAAGGAACAGAGGGACGCCGATGAAATGGCAACGGTTCGTTACCGGCCTGAAGCTGTGTAGGCTGCTCAAGGTCTTGATGACGCTGGCGGTGATGAAGCTGGCGCTTTTGGGCCTTGTGGGCTGGCAGATGGCGGTGCCTGGTCAGGAGACGGTGGCCGTGCGGGCCATTGTTCCGGCGCAGGCGCTGGCGCAGGCGGCACCGGCGGCGCAGGATCAGGGTGCGCAGGACGCGCAGGCTCAGGGCTCGCAGGGTCAGGACATGCAGCAGAGCAGTGCCGACGCCGTGGGCAACGCGGTGGCGCAGGACGAGCGCCAGGTCCTGGACCGTCAGAGCCTGATGCGCAAGCAGGAGGAGCTGGACCGCCGGGAGCGGGAGCTGAAGGCGCTTGAGGACAAGATCACCAAGGATCTGGCGAACCTGGAAGAACGGCGCGCGCAGTTGGCGCGGATGCTGGACGATGCCCAGGCGGTGCGCGACAAGAAGGACAAGCATTTGATCGACGTGTTTTCGAACATGAAGGCCAAGCAGGCGGCGAGCGTGCTGGAGACCATGGACGAGAACCAGGCCGTCAAGATTCTGTCCGGGATGCGCGGCAGGCAGGCGGGCGAGATCTTGACCTTCGTGAACGCGGAAAAGGCGGCTCGGCTGGCCGAGCAGCTGACGCGGATGCAGATTCCGTTCAACTAGCCGATGCCCAGGATCAAGCTGACGCTGGCTTACGACGGCACGGATTTTTGCGGCTGGCAAATCCAACAGGGCCGCCCCGACCGCACCGTACAGGGCGAGTTGGAGCGTGCCCTGTCGCTGATTTGCGACCGGGAGGTGCGGGCACACGGGGCGGGGCGCACGGATGCGGGCGTGCATGCGCTGGGGCAGGTGGCGCATTGCGACGTGCCGGATTCGCGGGCCGAGGTGCCCTGGGCGCGGGCGCTGAACGCCAAGCTGCCCGGGGATGTGCGGGTGCTGGCCGCCGAGGCGGCGACGGACGATTTCCACGCGCGCTACAGCGCCGTGGGCAAGACGTATACCTATAGTTTATGGCCGGAGAGCCGATACGACATACCGCAGAGGCGGAACTTCTCGTGGTCTTGCGGACCGCTGGACGAGGAGGCCATGGACGCCGCCGCGCGGGCGATGCTCGGCACCCGGGACTTCAAGTGCTTCCAGAACGTGGGCACGCCGGTGAGGAGCACGGTGCGCACGGTGACGTCCATCACGCGCGGTCCGGGGTTGTTTCCCGGCGAGACGGACTGGGTGTTCCAGGCGGACGGCTTCCTCAAGCAGATGGTGCGCAACATGACCGGGCTGTTGGTGGCCGTGGGCCGTGGCCGGTTCGCCGTCGGCGACGTGGCGCGGATCATCGAGAACCGCGACCGGGGCGTGGCCTACGCCACGGCGCCGCCCCAGGGCCTGACGCTGACCAGCGTTTCCTACGAGGCCGTTCCGCCCTGCCTGTGAGCAACGCGCCCTGCGGCGCACGGCAGCACATGGCGGATCATGGCGGACATCGGCACCACAATCCAGGGACTCGCTTCCGAGTTTGAAACCCCGAGACTCTCGACGGGCGCGGCCTTTTCCACGGCCCTGGCCCGGGCGGCCATGGACTCGCGCGTGGCCTGGCGCCACGGCCAGTCCGAGAACCGGGCGCGGTATCGGCGCCTGGGCGGCGTGGTCCTGGAGGCGCTGGACGCGAAGATCACGGCGCTGGAAACGGCGGCCGCCCGCTTCGACTGGCCCGCCTCGGGCTCCGCGGCGCGCGGGGCGCGGCTGACGCTGCCCGCCAACGAGGATGCGGCGCTGGCCGGGCGGCTGCGTGCCGCGCTGCCGGACGCCGCCAGCGCGGTGAGCTTCTATAAATTCTTTTCCCGGGGCCGGGCCGGGAGCGCGGTGCCGGGCATCGACGCAGGGGACTACACGTTCTCCGTGAGCCTGGGCGGCGCGAGCGAACAGGCCACGGTGCGCGTGGCCCAGGGCGCGACCTGGGGCCAGATCGTGGCGGACGTGGCGGCGGCCATCAACGGCACCTCGCTGGCGGCCCAGGCCGAGGTCATCGACCAGACCGGGGCCTACCAGAACCTCGATTTCCTGCCCAAGACCGGCAAGGTGCTGGGGGTGAGCGTCAGCGCGGGGCATGCGGCGCAGGACCTGGCCCTGACCGACGTGAGCGGGCACCTGCTGGCGGCGCTGGACCTGGAAGCGACGAGCGTGCCCGTGGGCCCGACGCCCACGCGGCGCTACAACGTGGCCACCCTGTCCCGGGCCCAAGCCGCCTCCTTCGTCTCCAACCAACTGAACCCCGAGGCCCTGGCCGGGCTCTCCGCCGGGGTCCACAAGCTGCGCTTGCGCGTGGGCGACGTCACGGCCGCCGTGTCCGTGACCGTGACCGCCTCCATGACCATGGAGGAACTGCTCGTGGCCACGGCCACGGCCATCAACTCCAGCAGCGGCGAACTGACGGCCACCGTGCGCGACGGGACCATGAGCTCCGGGCTCACCGGGCGGCTGATGCCCGCCGTGCAGCGCTCGCGGTACCTGGAAATCACCCTGGCGAGCCCCAAGCTCGGCGACCGCCTGAGCCTGGAGGAATACGGCGGCCCCTGGCTGGAGGCCGTGGACGGTTTCCACGACCCCGGCTCCGGGCTGCCCAACTGGGTCACGGGCGGCGAGCGCTACGTGGCCACGGCCACGGCCAACGGCTGGACCGCCGGGAACATCTACGAATACGACGGCAGCGCCTGGACCGAGACCAAGGCCGTGGCCACCAACGCCGTGCATTCCATCGCCGACGACGCGGATTTCTTCTTCGACAGCGCGTCCTGGTCCGCCGCCGCCTCCGGCAAGTTGCTGGACATCCTGGGCCTGACCGCCACCGCCGCCCCGGGCGCGGACGCCACGGCCCGCGTGAACGGCACAGGCATGACCTCCGAAACGGGGATCTTCACCCTGGACGAGGGCCGGGTGCTGCTGCGGGTCGACGGCTCGGCGGGCGAGGGCGCGGGCATCCCCCTGTCCGTGGTGGAAGGCATGAACGAGGTCCAGACGCGCCTGGAAGACATGCTCGGCGCCTACAACGACCTGCGCTCCTTCGTCCTCAAGAACGCCGACCTGCTGGAAGCCGGATTCGCCGACGCCTGGCGCGCGCCGGTGGCCGACCTGGGCTCCGGCCTGTCCTGGCTGGGCATCGGCGAACTACCGGACTCCGGGGCCCTGTGGACGGACAACGACGCCTTCTGGAAGGCCGTGGGCCAGGACCAGGACGCGGCCCGGGCCCTGCTCTTCGACGCCCCGGACGGCCTGGCCCCGGCCTGGACCGCCGTCGCCGCCGCCGTCCGCACCCCGAGCCTCGCGGACCGGCTGATCCAAAGCACCCTGGTGGCCGACCTGGGCCCCGCCGCCTGGCGCGAAACCGCCAACCGCGAACGCGGCCTCCTGCAACAGGTCATCGACGCCGCCAGCACCACCAAGGCCCCGGCCAAGGACCCCTACCTCGAAACCAGCGGCCTGCTGCGCAGCAAGGCGTAATGCCTCCGGCGGCCAGGGCTCTGCCCTGGACCCGCTTAAGGGGATAATCCCCTTAAGAATCCCTACATTGGGCCGCCTGACGGGTTGCTCAAAAGGAAAGGCCCGGCAGTCGCCGAGCCTTGTG